>JAAYMG010000135.1 GCA_012521525.1 Clostridiales bacterium
GCGGAAGGAGTTCGGGGCTTACCGGTGTGTCCAAAATATCATACAGCACCGTCTTAAGCTCTTCGTTTTCGGTGTTGTCGGCATAGTGTCTGATCATGTGACGGACCAGAGTCTTCGGGACAGATGCGTTTACGCCGTACATCGACATATGGTCCCCGTTGTATGTGGCAAATCCGAGGGCAAGCTCGGAAAGATCGCCCGGTCCTACCATGATGCCGCCATATTTGTTTGCAAGGTCCATCAGGATCTGTGTGCGTTCCCTCGCCTGTGCGTTTTCGTAGACCACGGCGTGGTCCTCAGGGTCGTGCCCGATATCTTTGAAATGCTGCATGACCGAGTCGCGGATGCTTACGGTCATCAAAGAAGCCCCTACATGCTCGGCAAGCCGCTCCGCATTTCCCCGGGTCCGTTCGGTAGTGCCGAGCCCGGGCATAGTTACCGCAATGATGTCCTTGCGCGGCCGGCTCATGATATCCATGGCATTCGCGCATACGAGAAGCGCGAGACTGGAATCGAGGCCTCCGGAGATCCCGATCACGACGCAGTTGCTGCCTGTGTGCTCAAGCCTCTTGACCAGGCCAAGCGCCTGGATATTCAGTATCGTTTCGCATCTTTTCCCGAGTTCGAGAGTCTCATCGGGAACGAAGGGGGTCCTTGCGAAAGTCCGGGTCAGCCTGGTATCACTCAGCGGCATGTCGAACAGGATCTTCCGGTAGCCGCACTGCTCGCCGTTAAGCGAGCTTATCGCGCACATCCTTCGCCTCTCGCCGTCGAGCCTGAGAACATCTATCTCGCTTATCGCAAGCTTTCCGGAGAAAAGAGGGCTCTCTTCAAGAACGGCGCCGTTTTCCGCGATCAGGTTGTGGCCCGCAAAGACAAGATCCATTGTGGATTCACCCTTGCCCGCACCTGCATATACGTATCCGCAAATAAGCTTGGCGGATTGATGGGCTACAAGCTGTCGCCTGTACTTATCCTTTCCGATGACCTCGTTGCTTGCGGACAAATTCCCGATTATCGTGGCCCCCTGCCCGCAATGGCTGCAGGAAGGCGGGACGGGAGCCCAAAGATCCTCGCATATTTCGACTCCGAAAGCAAACATCGGCATGTCTTTACACACAAACAGCAGCTTGCTTCCAAAAGGATATTCCTTATCACCGATCATAATGTCGGTGTTTTCGCGGGGTGCGGGAGCAAAATAACGTGCCTCCATGAACTCGCCGTAGTTGGGAAGGCAGGACTTTGGTACGAATCCCAGGATCTCTCCCTCATATATGACCGCGGCACAGTTATAAAGTTTGCCGGCGACCGAAACGGGCAAACCGACCAGTACGATCATCCGGAGACCTTCAGTTGCCTTCACTATTTCCGTCAGGCTTTCCAAAGCCCCGTCAAGAAGCCTCTGCTGAAAAAAGAGATCCCCGCAGGTGTACCCGGTAATGCACAGCTCGGGCAGTACGAGGAAACGCACCTCTTCCTCATGGGCTTTACGGATGACTTCCATGATACGTCCGGCATTGCCCCAGCAGTCCCCCACGGTGATCTCGGGGGTGCCCGCGGCGCACTTTATAAATCCATGCCTCATATATACACATCCTTTGCTCTGTGTTTAATAATTCTACCATTAATCGTATTTTACCGCAATAGCCTTGAACATCATTCAAAAAATAAGGAATATGCAGGCACCCGCTGACGGCTCCGACACATCCCGAATAAAATATCATCATGATATAACGATCTGTTTTAATAGATTCTTTTAATAGTATTTAATAGTTAATTCCAGATTCAATTCAATATAGTGGATCCTATCTTAATGACCCGCATTTTTTACGCGACTTAAGCGAAAATCTCACTCAGCCAGTGTAAAAGCTTCAACTATCGTCTTCAGCACTTCAGCCTGTTCGCGAAGCTCCTCGCTCGCAGCCGCTCCCTCCTGGGCGGAGGCCGAATTGTTCTGGGTCACCTGGGCGATCTGCGACATCCCCTCGTTTATGCTTTCGACCGCGATCGTCTGCTCACTTGCCGCGAACGCTATATCGTCGATCAGCTTTTCGACATGCCGGACCTTCTCCACTATCATGGTGAGGGCTGAAGCCGTCTCGTCGGTCAGCTCCGCTCCCTTTCTCACTGTTTCAAGTGAAGAAGCGATCAGCGCGTTTGTGCTCATGGCCGCTTCCGCGCACTTTTGAGCAAGGTTGCGGACCTCGTCGGCGACGACCGCGAAGCCCTTCCCGGCTTCTCCGGCCCTGGCCGCCTCAACAGCCGCATTCAGGGCAAGGATGTTGGTCTGGAACGCTATATCCTCTATGACCTTGTTGATCTTTGAGATTTCCTGCGAGGATTCCGTTATGTCGTTCATTGCCCTCAGAAGCTGCTGCATGTACTCGTTGCCTTTTATGACATCTTCGGCTGCTTCGCTTGACAGGGCATCCGCGGTCCTGGCGCTCTCCTCACTTACCTTGATCTGCTCGGAAATCGTCGCTATCGTGGCAGCCAGTTCTTCGACTGTCGCTGCCTGTTCTGTAGTTGCCTGTGACAGCGCCTGCGCATTGTAGTCCACCTGCAGCGAGCCGGCAGTCACCCTCTGGGCGGATTCCCGGACCTGCAGGAGCGCCATGTTCAGCGCGTCGACTATCCTGTCGAGTGACTCCCTTATAGGTTTGAAATCCCCCTGGTATTCGCTGCCGCTCTCGATACGCAGGTTCTTATCCGCTATACTTCCAAGTATCAGGGCTATATCATTTATATATTGGTTCAGACGGTCTATGGTAGTTTTCAGAGCTGCCGACAGCACTCCGGTTTCATCCTTTTTCCGGATCACTTTTACCGGAGTATGCAGATCGCCTGCCGCCAACAGTTTCAGGCGCTCGGTCACATACACTATCGGGCGCGAAATGCCTGTCGCGATCGCAACGCAGAAAGCGGCGCCGATAAGCAGCATTGCTGCGCAGATGATGATTATCGCTCGCATTTCGCTGTAGAAGTCTTTCAGCATATCATCATAGATCGCCATTACAGCCAGCGACCAGCCGTCGGTGTTATCTATGGGACGATATGCGACATAGCGTTTCTGGCCTTTGTATTCATACGTGTAGCTTCCGCTTTTGCCCTGCCTGATGTCTTCAACGAACCCCGAAACCGCTTTGCCTGCCTCACTCTGCCTTGCGGCTGACGGGTCGGTCACGAAGTCCCGTACGATCTCATAGTCCGGGTGGACGATGATGGATCCCTCTTTGTCAAGGAAATACCCGTAACCGGACCCTGAAAGGTTCAGGCTGACGGCTATCCTTGTGAACACGTTCAGGTCCAAAGCGCCGACTACGACTCCGCTCTGCCTTCCGCCCTCCGGCAGCCTTGCCGCCACAAAGATCTCAAAGGCCTGTCCGTCTTCGGTAAGCCTGGGGCCGGACATGAATGTCACACCGCTTTTTGCGATTTGAAAGTAATCGGTGTCGGCAATATTCTTGCCGGATGACGAGTTCCCCAGGTCATCATACAATTCGAAATATTTATATTCAGTGTTCGCACTCGCTTTCTCGAAAATTTCACGCAACCTGGTATCCGACAGGTTACCTCCATAACCGGCGACCGTACTGGTGACTTTTTCGAGCTCATACTTCAAAAGTTTGATTTCATTGGCAACTGATTTTGCATATGTAGTTGCGGATGTGGTGATAATGCTTTCCATGTCGCTTATTGCGGCCCTGTAATTTATTATGCCGACGGTAATCCCAATGGCCAGCCCTATGAACAAAATGACGGCCAGCCCGCCAACCAGTATTTTTGAGCGGATTGAGTGCATAAAGTCACCTCAATATATTTTCTCCAATTCTACCATGTTCGACAGCTTTCTGCAATCGATATCAATAACAATTATTTATTTAAATTTAACGATTTTTACGGGATTTCAGACGTCAAATCACAAACGGGAGTTTGACAGAAGCAATAAAATAAAACCCCGGGCAAAAAGCCCGGGGCTTTAAATAAAATCGTGCGGGTCAGTTATTGATCTGCCTGCATGTACTGCTGCTTGTCCTTTTTCCTCAGTCACGGCCACTGCCTGTTTGCTCAGCAGCCACGGCAAATGCATATTGACGCTGCAGCGCTGGTACTGTCTATTTATGCTGCAGTCCCAGCCACTGCCAAAGCTTCACGGGGACATTGTCCATCATGACGCGGGTACCGTCTATGTCGTATTCGCATTGGTCGTTGAGTGTGTAGACCCAGGAGAAGTGGCCCATGTACTCGTAGGGACGTCCAAGACGATCCTTCCACATGCCCGAGAGGTCCACGACTCTGTCAAAGAAGGACACATGGACATTTTTTGCTCCCGCTGCCTTGAGCCTCTTATAGGTCGGAAGGACCGTAAGGTCGGCAGCGACGGTCATATCGTTGGCCGCGTGTGTGAACCAGATCGGGATATCCTTAATTTTCTCGATATCTTCGTCCGATATCACCCTGTCCCACAGGGCTTCGCAGACGGGATACGCCGCAGCGAAATAATCGGGGTAGTCGATTATCATGCGCATCGTCATGAACCCGCCGTTTGAGCACCCGCCAATATATATCCTGTCCGTATCGATCTTATCCCTGTGCTTTTCGACGAACTCGTCTATGCATGCCTTTAGAGCGACAGTATATTTGCTCTTTCCGTCATTGGTGTATTGTCCGCTGCCGTCGTCCATCCACATCGTCGGCGCCTGGGGAGCCAGTACGTATGCAGCTCCGCCCAGCTTGTCCTGGATCTCTTTGGACGAAATGTTGACGACCTTATTGCCAGTGTAGGCGATCCTCGGGTCATTTCCTCCCTCTCCTGCTCCGTGCAGCCATATGACAAGTGGCACCTTGTCGGGGATCTCCTTCTTCGGAGGACCGAACGGGAATGCGGGCGGCTTTCTCAGCTCTTCGAAATCCGGCGTGAAATATCCGTAATTGAGCGGAAGCGGCTCATATGAAGACCTGTCGTTACTCCATCCCTTCAATTGCTCGCAAATATCTCCCGCACATTCATCGAATACCATACCGGTTATCGGGGGCACTCCCGGTATCTCCCTGATCTGGGTCACCCGATAGTCACATTTGAAATATTCGTTGAACGAGCCGGCATATCCGATCGCCTGCCCGAGAGGATACTGCGGGCCGTAGGGCATCTCGATGGCGACATACTTCGATTGGTCCGCCCTGTTCCCGTTTTCATCGCACGGATATACCGCCGTAACTTCTCTGTAGCCTTTGGACGGGTAGATCCTCGGCCCCATCCATGTCCTGGATGTCATGATGATCTCGCCGGTGTCAGACTTTTTGCGTTCCACATATACATTGAACATATCATTTTGCAGCAAGCCCGCAGTGACGGTTTCCGGCAGTTCCAATATCAGCTTTGTGATATACGGTCCGAGATCGGTGACTTGTGTGACTGTCTTGTAACTATACATAATGCTTCCCCTTTTAATTGTAAAATAAAATTTACTTAACAAGATAATTATTAAGCTCCAATTTAGTATATAGTAATTCCATTATCTTGTCAATAATCAGTCGATCCCGTTCATCATTATCTTTACCGGAATACCTAACACCGCTTGTTGGTCCGGAAGAGCAGAAACAGCGTCCATTATCGACATGATCCTGCTATTTGCGATTATAGAAATACCTTGCAGCATTATTTGCCGTCATAAATTATACCGGTCATTTTGATCCATCGCTACATAATAATACTTGACACGCGCAACACAGCTTTGCTATACTGAATTTAATTAAACAACAATTAAATTAATCAGCATTGTTAAGCTGTCAGGCCGTCTGAACGAACATTTTTGCGAACCGGTCACAGTTTCAGGAATTGGGGGGATCATATGTCAGAAGTCACATTGCGAAGCCTGGCCGAGCAACTGGGCGTAAGCACCGCGACAATATCGATGGTGCTCAACAACAAACCCGGCATTTCCGAAGAGACAAGGCAGCGGGTCTTGGACCATGTAAAGGCATCCGGTTACAAGATACGCCAGTACAACGCGTCCGCCAAGCGCTCAAGAGGGAATACCGGCCTCATAATATTCAAAAAGCACGGAAAAGTAGTCGGAGACACGCCGTTCTTTTCCAGGCTGATCGAGAGCATAGAACACCAGGCGGACACGGAAGGGTATAGGATCAGCATCAAATACATGAACGCAAACTCGCCCCTCAACGACTTCGACAACGGATTGCAGGGGCTTCTTGTGCTTGCCACGGAAATGACCGACCAGGACATATACCCTTTTATGAAGCTTTCCATTCCTATAGTCGCGTTGGACAACGGATTTTACAACCTTCCCATCAATACGGTCTCGATAGACAACATGGGCGGTACAGGTTCGGCAACCAGGCATCTGATAGAATGCGGCCATAGAAAGATCGGGTACATGAAAAGCTCCGTCCCGATAAACAATTTCGATGAGCGTTACTTCGCTTACAAACAGGCCCTCGATGATGCAGGGCTCGAACCTGCGGACGTGATCGAACTTGAGCCGAATATGGAAGGCTCGTACCGGAACATGATGCAGTGGTTGTCGGATAACAAGCTTGGCTCTACCGCATTCGTCGGGGACAATGACTTTATCGTCCTCGGTGCTATAAGGGCTTTGCGCGAGAACGATATAAAGCTGGGACGGGACATATCCGTCGTAGGCTTTGATGACCTGCCGTTTGCCAGGATCAACGAGCCCGCCCTCACAACGGTCCGGGTCTATAACGACGTAATGGGCAAATCCGCATTCAGGAGGCTCACCGAAATCATCAAAAACCCCGATTCTCCCTATACTCACACGCAAATCGGGACTTCACTCAAAGTTAGGAACAGCGTCATGTCGCTTTGAGATCACGCTTCGGTATCATGTCGATCAGATCGCTCTTCGGTTCGATTCCATCGACAGCCCCTCTAAACCGATGACAGCCCCTTGTTAAAACCGATCGAAACGTGAGTTAGAATTCAACATAGTTCAATACTGTTCAATAACGTAATCAATAAAGTCAATGATATTGAAAGGAAGATTTGCATGTCGACATTTGGAGTGATCGTCACAACAAGAGCGTTTTTCCCCGGGTATCTGGCACTTGATGCGAGGGAGATAGTACTGCGCAGACTTGAGAATATGGGGCACAAGGTCATCTGGGTCGGCGAGAACGACACCAGGTACGGTGCCATAGAGAATGCCGACGACGCCAGGAAATGCGCAGAGCTTTTCAAGGCGCACCGCGATGAAATCGATGGCATCCTCGTGATCCTTCCGAACTTCGGCGACGAGGTTGCCGTTTCCTCCGCTCTGGATATGGCCAAGCTTGACGTCCCCGTCCTGGTCGTAGCCAGCGACGACGAAAAATCGAAGATGGACCTGGCCCACAGGCGCGACTCTTTCTGCGGCAAACTGTCACTCACCGCCAACCTTTATCAGTATGGCATCAAGTTTACCAACACGCATACTCATACACTGACCCTCGACAGCGACGACTTTGACAGGGAGATAGACTTTTTCGACCGCGTATGCCGCGTCGTCAACGGCTTGCGCGGCGCAAGTATAGGCGCCGTGGGCGCAAGGCCGGCACCTTTCCAGACGGTCCGCTATTCCGAAAAGCTTCTCCAGCGGTCCGGCATAAGCGTATCGGTCATCGACATGTCCGACATGCTTGCAAGGGCAGGAGCGATCAGCGACGATGACCCCGCCGTATTGGAGAGGGTCGAATTCATCCGCAATTACGGCAATCTGAAAAATGACGAAGTTACAAGCAAAAAGCTTCTCCTGAACGCAAAACTCTATGTTGCCCTGTCCGGCTGGCTGAAGGAAAACCGCTGTGACGCTTTTGCTTTCCAGTGCTGGGACAGCCTTGAGTACAATTACGGCTGCGCCGCCTGCCTCAGCATGAGCATGCTCGGCGAGGAAGGCATCCCCGGCGCCTGCGAAATGGACGTCACCGGAGCCGTTTCAATGCTTGCCATGAAGCTTGCAACAGGTATCCCGTCAGGATATCTCGACTGGAACAACGGATTCTTGGAAGACCGCGACATGTGCGTTTGCCTGCACTGCTCAAACTTCCCGAACAGCTTCCTGGGCGACAAGCCCGAGATAGGATCTCTCGACGTCCTGGGGACCACGATAGACAGGGAACTCTGCTTCGGCGCCAACAAAGGCCGTATAAAGCCCGGCCCCTTCACATTCCTGAAGGTCTCCACCGACGATATCCAGGGCAGGATCCGTTATTATGTCGGAGAAGGCGAATTTACCGATGACAAGGAAATCTTCACTCCGGGCGGATTTGCGACATGCAGGGTGCCCAATCTCCAGAAGCTGATGGACTATCTTGTAAAGAATGGCTTCGAGCATCACGTCTGCATGGGCAGGACCAACGTCGCGGAAGTCCTCAGCGAGGCACTCGGGAACTATCTCGGCTGGGACGGTTACAGGCATTCATAATGTCAGCGACATCGGCGATATTGCGATATGATATGCGATTTGATAATGAGCTAGATTCGGTCCATATCGTTATTAGGGCAAATCAGAGAAGCGCTATATAGACTGCATATCAGATCAAATCATGTTTTTATCGACCTGATGTCGCATATCATGTTCCAATCCCATAAAACATAATTCTTTTGACCCACTGAAGCTTTCACAGATCAGAGCCGGAGGATAAGCAAATGAGCAACGAGAAACTGATGCACCAATTAAGGCTGAAAGCCGCCGAGCTTAGGCGCCGTATAGTCGAAATCGACTACAGGTCATCCGGCGGGCATGTCGGAGGGGCGCTTTCCGCTTCGGATATTTTGGCTGCGCTCTTTTTTGGTGTCATGGACCACAGCCCGGAAAAGTTCAGTTCCAAAGACCCTTCGCGTGACCGTTTCGTACTGAGCAAGGGTCATATAAGCGATGCATATTACTGTGTCCTGGCAATGAGCGGATATTTCCCGATCGACGAGCTTTACACGTA
The DNA here is from genome assembly GCA_012521525.1 of Clostridiales bacterium. GTDB lineage: Bacteria > Bacillota > Clostridia > Oscillospirales > JAAYOS01 > JAAYOS01. Next base: position 8,959 of record JAAYMG010000135.1, read on the forward strand.
CACCGGATATAATTCCCGTCTGTCAGGACACCCGACAAACCATGTGCCGGGCATAGAGATAAATACGGGAGCTCTCGGCCACGGCCTGTCCGTTGCCGCAGGCATCGCCAAGGGACTTAAAATGGACGGTCACGGCGCGCGAGTCTTCGTCCTGATGGGTGACGGAGAACTGGCGGAAGGCTCCGTCTGGGAAGCAGCCATGGCCGCCGCCCACTACGGGCTCGACAACCTGACGGCGATCGTTGACCGCAACGGACTTCAGATAGGCGGTTCAACAGAAAAAGTCATGGCTCTTGAGGATCTGTCCGGCAAGTGGGTCTCGTTCGGCTGGGACGTCGTGAATACTGACGGGCACGATATTGCAGGGCTGTATGAAGTGCTCAGGGCAAAAAATCCGTCCGGAAGGCCCCGGGTCATCATTGCCCAAACGGTAAAGGGCAAGGGCGTCTCTTTCATGGAAAACGAAGCGAAGTGGCACCACGGGGTGATGTCCCATGAGCAATACCTCCGGGCCTGCGATGAGCTCGACGGCAGGATCATGGAGGCCGCGTCCAAAGCAGGTTTGCCTCCGCTGAAGCTGGACAGGTATACACCCTCCAAAGGAAACGGGGGTATGCGCAATCCCTTTGGCAACAGGCCATTTAGTAAAACATCGCATACCGAAAATGGCGGCAAACCGCTTTCATCAGATGACCAGGCCCCAGTGACAGTGCTTCTTACTGACAGGCAGCCGGGTTCCGGTGAGGATAAAAAGCCGATCCCTGCGCGTCAGGCAGTCACTGACATGCTTGTGGAACGGGCTTTCAAAGACAACCGTATCGTGACGCTTACGTCCGATGCCAGGGGTTCCGCCGCACTGGGCAAGTTTGCGGAAACCCACCCCGATAAGTTTGTTGAAGTCGGCATAGCCGAGCAAAACGAAATCGGCATGGCAGCGGGCATCTCCCTTACCGGCAAGGTACCGTTCGTCTGTGCCCCGGCCTGCTTCATGTCGGCAAGAAGCTATGAGCAGGTAAAAGTCGATCTTGCTTACAGCCGTACAAACGTGAAAATACTGGGCGTCAGCGGAGGACTGTCATACGCCGAGCTCGGCCAGTCCCACCACAGCCTGCAGGATATTGCCGCAATACGGTCTCTTCCGGGCATGAACGTCGTGATCCCCGCCGATGCGAACTCCGCGCGTGCCCTTGCCGAAAAATCGATCTCGTATGACGGACCGTTCTATATCCGTGTAGGGCGTGCTGCTGTTCCGGATGTCTATGACAGGGCTTCGGCCGATAAGCTGGAGATCGGCAGGGCAGCTATGCTCAGGGACGGCAAAGATGCCGCCATAATCGCGTGCGGATCCATGGTATACCGGAGCCTGCTGGCTGCCGAACTGCTGGCGCAAGACGGAATATCCGTCGCCGTATTCGACATGCATACGATAAAGCCCCTTGACACTGCTGCGATTTTTTACGCAGCAAAGAGGTTCGGAAAGATCATAACGGTGGAAGAGCATGTAAAGGCCGGCGGACTCGGATCTGCAATATGTGAAACCCTGAGCGAACACGGCGTTCCGGTCAGGATAATCGCCCTTCCCGACGAAGACATGGTATGCGGCTCGGAAAATGAGATCCTGCAGCATTACGGATTAAGCGCAGAAGGAATACACCAGGAGGTGTACGAATGGCTGAAATGATGAACGGCAGCAAGCCATATGCAAACACAGGCGCAAATGGCGGAAGGAAAGTGATCGTCGCGATAGACCAGTCGACCGCCGCGACAAAAGCCGTCGTATTCTCAAAGAATGCTGAAATACTCGCAAAAACTTTGGTCCCACACGAACAGCACTATCCGGCGCCCGGATGGGTCGAGCACGATCCGTCCGAAATTGCCGCCAATCTTGAGACCGCAGTTGTAACCGCATTGGAGAACGCCAGACTTACATTCAGCGATGTCGATTCACTGGCCCTGACGAACCAGCGTGAAACTGTGATGGTATGGAACAGGGAGACCGGAAAAACGGTCTACAACGCTTTGGTCTGGCAGGACGGCAGGGCAACGGCATATTGCGAGTTTGATGAAGGAACGACTGAGTACCTTCGCAAAACCACCGGCCTTGAGCCAAGTCCTTTCTTTTCCGCGCCCAAGGTGTCATGGATCCTGGACAACGTTCCCGGTGCCAGGCAACTTGCGGAGGAAGGAAAGCTGGCTTTCGGAACCGTTGACAGTTATCTGCTGTACCTGCTCACGGGCGGAAAAGCCCACAAGTGCGACGTGACGAACGCATCGAGGACGCTGCTGATGGATCTTGAGACCCTCAGCTGGGACGAAAGGGCTTTTTCGATATTCAATATACCGCTCTCGATGGCGCCGGAAATAGTCCTTTGCGACAGCGTCAATGAATCCACTTCAGAGGCAGGCAGGATCCCCGCAGGTATACCAATCGCTTCAATGATCGGCGACAGCCATGCTGCCCTGTTCGGCCAGTGCTGCTTTGAGCCGGGTTCGGTAAAAGCGACTTACGGAACAGGTTCGTCCGTCATGATGAACATAGGCGGCGAAGTAAAGCGTTCCTCATACGGGCTTGTCACATCAGTAGCATACGGAACAAAAGACGGGATCTGCTACTGTCTTGAGGGAAATATAAACACGACCGGCGGGATCACAAAGTGGATGTGTGAAGGGCTGGGGATCCTGGAAAGCGCTTCCCAGTCGGGCAAAATCGCTGCTTCACTGCCTGACAACGGCGGAGTCTATTTTGTCCCCGCTCTTGCAGGCCTTGCGGCACCCCACTGGAAAAGCGACGCACGCGCCGCTTTTGTCGGCATGACTTCCGCCACTACCCTTGCGCACCTTATCCGAGCAGGAGAAGAAGCTATCGCCTACCAGATAGCGGACGTAGTTCGCGCAATGGAGGAAGACCTGTCTTCGCCCGTCACTTCTCTCAGGGTCGACGGCGGACCCACCCGCGACATGTTTCTGATGGATTTCCAGGCAGGCATCCTGCAGTGCATTGTCGACACAGCCGGGATCGAAGAACTCTCTGCGCTTGGCGCGGCTTTCATAGCCGGGCTTTCCACGGGCTTCTTCAGGTCAAAAGCTGAGCTGAACCAACTGCGCCCCGTCGGAAACTGCTATGCTCCTTCCTTTGACAAACTGCATGCCGAAAAGCTTTATGCCGGCTGGAAAAGCGCACTGCATCAGATCATAGGATAAGGCCGGTCTGAAATGAGTTGCCGGAAAAGTCAAAATACTGGGAATATAAAATATTTCGAAACGGGGAAATGACATGGTAAGAAAGTATGACATTTTCGAGCTGACCCTGAACGGTCCGAAAGACGGAAATCCTTTCGTCGACGTTGACCTCAGGGCTGTTTTCACCTACATGAACAGGAAGCACACCGTGTCCGGTTTTTATGACGGCAACGGGATCTACAAAATCCGTTTCATGCCATGCAGGGAAGGCGTGTGGAAGTACGAAACACAGTGCAATGTAGACGAACTCAACGGAGTGACAGGCGAATTTACATGTACAGAGGCTGCTCCGGGTGAGCATGGTCCGGTTCGCGTACATAACCAGTTCCACTTTGCACACGACGACGGGACACCCTTCTACCCTGTCGGCACCACTGCATACGCATGGACCCACCAGCAGCCCGAAATCGTTGAGCAGACACTGAAAACGCTGAAAGATTCACCTTTCAACAAGATACGCATGTGCGTATTCCCGAAGCACTATGTATACAACCTCAACGAACCGCCACTGTATCCGTACGAGGGCGGCCTGATCGAAGGCGTAAAAGCAGAGGATATACGTTATGCGGGTCCTGCCTTTGCCGGAGCCGAAAACACAAACTACAAATTCGACTATATGCGCTTCAACCCAAATTTCTGGCGGGACTTCGAAACCCGAATTGCCCAGCTGCGCGATCTCGGCATCCAGGCCGACATAATCATATTCCATCCATATGACAGGTGGGGCTTCAGCCGCATGGAAGAACCCGCTATCCAGCTTTACCTGAGATATCTTGTTGCTAGGCTCGGCTCATTCTCCAACGTTTGGTGGAGTATGGCAAACGAGTATGACCTTTTCCGCGGCAGGACCGAGCAGGATTGGGAGCGATGGGCTTACACCATCGTTGAATGGGACCCCTACGAACATCTTCGTTCCATTCACAACTGCACGAAACTGTACGACCATTCAAAAGGCTGGATAACCCATGTATCCATCCAGCGCATAGACTACCACAGCCATGTGGAGCTCGTCGCCAAATGGCGCGAAAGGTGGCAAAAACCCGTTGTCGTGGACGAAATCTGTTATGAAGGAAATATCGACCACGGATGGGGCAATATCACCGGAGAAGAGATGACGAAGCGGTTTTGGGATGTCACTGTCCGCGGAGGATACTGTACGCACGGCGAGACTTACCTGCGCGACGACGAAGTGCTGTGGTGGGCAAAAGGCGGCTGGCTGACCGGCTCGAGCCCTGCACGCATAGCTTTCCTGCGCAGGATCGTCGAAGAAATGGGATATATCGATCCCAAGCCAATCAGCCCCATGGACTGGGACCTCACCTGGGGATATTCGGGCAGGCAGTTCACATACCAGTCCGAAACTCCCTTCGGAACGATGGCTACGCAAGCCGCGGAAAAAATGATATGCTATTTCAGCTTTGCGCAGCCCGCCAAACGCTCGTTCATGCTGCCGCCCGACAAAAAGTATGAAATCGAAGTCATCGACACATGGAACATGACGATCGAAAAACTCGAAGGGACCTACAGCGGCAGAGTTGATATCAAGTTGCCCGGCAGGCCCTACGTCGCCGTCCGCTTCACCATGGTAGGGGACGGTTCTTCTGGCTGGTTTTCACACACTTCTCTCACATCTTAACAGAGAACTTTCGTTCAATATCATGCTGCGGACTAAGTTATTCTCTTCGATTGCAACCATATCCTTTATCATGACATAGCAAAAAGCCCGTATACTGCTACGGGCTTTTATAATACGGGCTTTCATATGTTCAAAATCTGTAAGCTGCTTTATTGCAGGTTCTGATAAGGACGTCACTTGGAAAATGTATCTTTCAGCTTATCGAAGAAGCTCCTGCGCTTCTCAAAGTTATGTTCACTGAGGGATTCGCCGAATTGCCTGAGCAGGTTTTTCTGCTTTTCGTTGAGGTTCTTCGGCACCTCTACGAATACTTTTACGTATTGGTCACCGCGAACGTTTGAGTTCAGCCTGGGGATCCCCTTCCCCTTAAGGCGGAATGTCGTTCCCGACTGTGTCCCCTCGGGGATCGTGTATTTCACTTTCCCGTCAAGCGTCGGGACCTCCAGCTCGGCGCCGAGCACCGCCTGTATGAAAGTAATGGGTATCTCGCAGTAAACCGAAGTCCCTTCCCGTGTGAATATGGGATGGGGACGGATCTGGATCGTTACGAGCAGGTCCCCTGCCGGGCCTCCGTTGCGGCCTGCGTTGCCCTCTCTCCGCAGCGAAATGGTCTGGCCCTCGTCTATCCCTGCGGGCACGCTCAGCATGATCGTCTTCCTCTTGCGTACCTGGCCTGCACCGTGGCATCCATGGCAGGGTTTTTCGATGATTTTGCCTGTGCCGCGGCAATCCGGACATGTTTCCGTGGTCGATATCATGCCAAGGGGGGTGCGTCTGCTTGACCTCACCTGACCTGTGCCCCGGCACTTAGAACATGTAGAAGGTGTCGTCCCTTTCTCAGCTCCGCTGCCGTTGCATTCCGGACAATCCTCAATGCGGTTGATACTGATCTCCTTCTCGCAGCCGAAAGCGGCTTCCTCAAAAGAGAGCACGATCGTAGTGTGCACGTCGTCGCCCCGAACGGGAGCATTCCTTCTTCGTGTCGTACCTCCTCCGAAAAAGGAATCGAATATCGACCCGAGATCGAAATCGTCGAAGCCGAATCCGCTGAAACCGCCGCTCCAGCCGGACTGCCCCGCTCCGTAGCTTGGATCGACGCCGGCATGGCCATAGGCGTCATATCTCTGCCTCTTTTCCGGATCGGAGAGGACCTCGTAAGCCTCGTTGATTTCTTTGAAACGCTCCTCAGCTTGCTTATCACCCGGATTTACATCCGGGTGATATTTTCTTGCAAGCTTCCGATATGCCTTTTTTATCTCATCCTCCGAGGCACCCTTCTGCAGTCCCAGTACCTCGTAGTAATCTCTCTTCTGATCGGGCATGATGCACCGTCCTATTGGTCAAAAATGTTATTTCTTATCGTCATCGTCGACGACCTTGTAATCGGCGTCATATACCGGGCCGTCGCTGCCCGGGCCTGAAGTGCCGCCGGTCTGCCCGGCCTGACCGGCCTGGTTCTGGGCAGCCGCTTCTTTGTACATCCTTTCGCTTACCGAATAGAATTCTTTTGTGAGTTCTTCCGTGAGCCTCTTGATTTCATCGACGTCGGTACCCTTGAGCGCTTCTCTCAGGCGGTCGATGGCGGACCTGATTTGGGATTTCTCGCTTTCGGAGACCTTATCGCCCATATCGGACAGCGTCTTTTCGCACTGGTAGATCATCTGATCCGCGTGGTTGCGGGCATCCGCCTCTTCACGGCGCCTTTTGTCCTCGGCTGCGTATTTTTCGGCTTCCTTTACCGCCCTTTCGATCTCGTCCTTGCTCATGTTCGTCGAAGCGGTAATGGTGATTTTCTGCTCCTTGCCCGTTCCGAGGTCCTTTGCGCTAACGTTGACGATACCGTTGGCATCTATGTCAAAGGTCACTTCGATCTGCGGAACGCCGCGCGGTGCCGGCGGGATACCGTCAAGGATGAACCTTCCCAGGGTCTTATTATATGCGGCCATCTCACGCTCACCCTGCAATACGTGGACTTCGACCGAAGTCTGGTTGTCGGCAGCCGTCGAGAAGATCTGGCTCTTCTTTGTGGGGATGGTGGTGTTGCGCTCGATGAGTTTCGTAAACACTCCGCCCAGGGTCTCAATACCCAGGCTCAGAGGAGTGACGTCGAGCAGCACTATCCCCTTAACGTCTCCGCCAAGGACACCGGCCTGTATCGCGGCGCCCATTGCCACGCACTCATCCGGGTTGATCCCCTTGAACGGCTCTTTGCCGGTAAATTTCTGCACGAGCTCCTGGACAGCC
>JAAYMG010000136.1 GCA_012521525.1 Clostridiales bacterium
CCGGCTTTGCTATTACCGGGATCTCCCTGTTGCCGGAATCCGAAGCGATCAGGCAAAGGGAAAGCACCCGTTCAGGAAAGTTGATGGCTACCAGCTGGGCAATGGCACCGCCCATTGACACTCCCACGAAATGGGCCTTTTGAATGTTAAGCGCATCAAGCAAACCTACAGCGTCTTCCGCCATATCCGTCAACGTATAGGGAATCGGTACCGGTCTGCCCTCCTGCAACGCAACTGTTATTGCCTCGGAATCGGGAACTCCGGCATCACTGAATTTAGCCGAAAGGCCGCAATCCCGGTTGTCGTACCTGATTGCCCTAAACCCCGCTTGAGCCAACCCTTCCATGAGTTCATCCGGCCATTCCGTCAGTTGCATGCCTGTGCCGGCAATAAAAACGACGGCATCGGCATTATCCGCCCCAAAACTTTCGTACGCGATCGAGATGCCGTTGGCATTTGCGAAGCCTGAGACAGGCTTGATGGTTTCGCCGCATGATGTCATAATTCGATCCCCATTTTTATGCAGTTTTTAGTTTATTTGAACTTTTTTGAACTTCTAACATTCCGCTGTTGAAGATTTATATGTTATATGATCCAGGTGTTATATGATCCGTGCTAATAAAAGGGATACTCAAAGCCGGTAATTAAACCCGTAATTTATAATTGAAGTAACTATATAGATTTGATTCGAATCGAAAAAAGGATATGGCAATGTCTACGATGCTATATAGTCTGCTTCAGCCTGGACCTTGCAAAGCCTGCGGTAAAGGCCGTCCTGTTTGATCAGCTCACTATGGGTCCCGCGCTGTACGATCCTGCCTTCCTCCAGCACCAGTATCAGGTCAGCACGCCGAATCGTCGACAGCCTATGCGCAATTGCTATTATGGTGCGCGTGCCCGCCAAATCCTGTATCGCCTGTTGTATCTGGGATTCGGTTTCCACGTCTACGGAAGCCGTTGCTTCGTCCAAAATGAGGATAGGTGCCTTCCTCAGGATAGCCCTTGCTATCGCAAGTCTCTGTTTCTGTCCGCCGGACAGCTTTACTCCGCGCTCTCCCACACGCGTCTGATATTGCTCCGGCATCTCCATGATCTCATCATGGACCCTGGCGATCTTCGCCGCTTCTATGATCTCATCCATGGTAGCATCCGGCCGGGCATAGGATATGTTTTCGGCGACCGTACCGTTGAACAGGAAGGTATCCTGCAGCACCAGTGAGATCTGGCTTCGCAGGCTGTCCAGCTTGATATCGCGAAGATCCCTGCCGTCAAGGGTCACGCGGCCGGATGTCGGATCGTAAAACCTTGCGACCAGCTGAATCATCGTGGTCTTTCCCACACCTGTCGGACCCACAAGCGCCACCATCTGCCCCGGTTTGACCTCAAAGGAGATGTCCTCAAGGACCGGGTTCCCCTCTTCATAACTGAAACCTACGTTTTCAAAGCGGATATGACCTTCCGCGTTTTCTATTTCAACGGCTCCCGGTCTGTCAACGATCGTTTCCGGAGTATCCAGCACCTCTATGACCCGCTCGGCACCGGCCAATGCCTGCTGGGACTCCTCCAGCAGCCGCGCCACACCAGTGATCGGAGCGTAAAATAGCGAAAGATACAGTAAAAACCCTACGATCTCCGACACACTGAGCTGATTCCTGAACGCGAGATATCCGCCAAACCCGACCACGAATAAGGTACCGGTGGACGTGATGAACTCTACGGCAGGATGGAAAATCGCGCTGAGGTTCAGAGCCCTGAGCATATTCCTTGTATATGCCGAAGCCTTTTCAAGCACCCTGTTTGACTCCCGCTCCTGCTGGCCAAATGCCTGTATTTCCTGAATACCGGAAAAGTTATCCTGAAGCTGTGAGTTGACGTCAGCCAGCGACCTCTGCGTTGCTCTGAAATTCGGGCGCACCTTGTTTACAAAGAACCACGCAGATACCAACAGGAACGGAATGGGAATGCAGGTCAGAAGCGCAAGCTGTGCGTTATATGTAAATAATATAACAGTGACACCTATTAAAGTTATAGCGTTCGTAACGGTTTCCGGGAGCAGATGAGCATATATCAGCTCGAAGGTTGCGGTGTCATTTACTACCCTGCTCATGAGATCTCCGGTCTGCTTGTTGTGGAAAAAGCTCATTGAGAATGACTGCATGCGGTTGTATACCTTGATGCGGACATCCTGAACAAGCTCCCAGGCTGCCTTATGTGCCAGGAAGTTGCTCATATAACGGAACAAGATCCTTGACAGATAAACTCCCAGAAGGATCAGCACAAGTCTTATTATCTGATTCAGACTCTCTTCTGTTACTCCCTTTGCAACAATGTCAGTTATCTTCGTCAACAATCCCGGTGCTATAAGGTTGATACCGGTCAATATAATCGTGCTCAGTCCTGCAATGATCAACAACAATCTGTGACGTTTCGCCTCTTTGGCCATCCTCCAAAGTACTCTCATTCATCATGCCTGCCTTTTGCCTAATTTTTGTCACTGTTATTATAATTGATAAAGTTGTATATATCAACTTTTTTTGCCTGCTGAATAGCCTGCCTGTCCTGAATCGTTCCTGATTTTTGGGTTATGATATTATCAGGGGTGACAAAATTGCCTTTAGACGATATCCTGAACCAGATAGACCTTGACATGTACTTTTACTCGCTGCCAGTTGAAGTGCAAAATAAAATAGCGCAGCACGCGGACAAAATCAACTCGGCAAATGACCTGTTCATTTACGGTGAGCGCTTTTCAAACGAATTATTGAATTATCATTTCCAATGAAACGAAGTTCTCTGGGTTAGTGTGATGCCATGATCTCTAAGTGTGATGCCATGACATCAGGGAATGGCATCATATCATCCGACAACCAATAAAGTCATGTCACTGGACCGCTTATTACTCCAGCGTTTGTGAGTGTAAAACCGAATACTTCAACTGCCCGTCTATCCGCTCAGACAGCATGAGATCAAACCGGTCGACGTCCCATACCATGGGTTTGACCTTCGACCTGATCGCGTTGATGTCGAAAGTATCGGAAAAGACGGGCCTTCTGCATATGGTCAGATGCGGTCTGTATGCTCTCTTTTCGAATCTGAAACCCTTGCCGGAAAGCGCTTCCGAGAGGTTTTTCTGCAGTCTCCACAGGGGTTCGCTCTTTTCAACACCTATCCACCAGGTGTCGGAGAAATTGCCGATGCCGGAGAGCCTTACCGTAAAAGGCTTCTCCTTTACTTGCCGCATTGCATCGATTATATCGCCGACTCGCCCGGGCGGGATCTCGCCCAGGAATACAAGTGTTATATGCAGGTTCTCGGGTTTTGTAAAGTTGCCGCGCACTCCTGCGGCCTTCATCTCATCAATAATATCAATGATCCTGTCCCTTGAGCTTTCTTTTGGATTTACTGCAAGAAACAAACGCATTCTCAGCACCGCTTTCCGAAAAGTTACCTGGCAAGTGCCAGCTACCGTCCTTGATTTTAACATAATAAAGTTTGACTCTCAATATATCATCCCGGAAAGAACCCATTTCCCGTTTTCTTTCACCAGCTCGGTTGATGTATTAATATGTTTCGGCCGGGCAGGATCATCTTCATTATTATATATAATCAGTTTTGCCCTGATATCAGATTCCAACACGACTTCAAAACCATAATTGGACCAGTCTATGGTATATTGGTATCTGCTCCTGTCCATGACTCTCGGATTTCCGTACAGTCTGCCGGATACGTCCTTGTACATACCGTTGCCCAACAGTTTTTCTACCGTTTCCGTCGTATATGTCTTTCCCAAATAGGTGAAAAGATCCTCATATTCGGCAAATCCGGGGTCGATAACCGGGTAGTATGTCTCTTTATCTATTGTATTTCCATGCTTGAAATGGATATGACGAAAGGAAATACAATAGATAAA
>JAAYMG010000137.1 GCA_012521525.1 Clostridiales bacterium
CAAAAGAGCAATTACTTGCCGTGACAAGCGAGATCCGCCGTGATTTGAGGTAGAGAGGAAGCAGTTAGTCCAAAGCGCGAAAGGAGCACCGCATATGTACGATGAAAACGAGCTGGTGCGGCTGGCAGCGAAGGGCGACGACCGGGCCTTTGAAAAGCTGGTTGCGCTCTATGAAAAGCGTGTTTATACAACGGCACTGCGAATGACCGGCAATCAGGACGATGCTTACGACATTTCGCAGGAGACTTTTATCCGCGTGTACCGGTCCCTTAAGGGGTTCAAGGGCGACGCGAAGTTTTCGACCTGGATATACCGGATCGTTACAAACCTGTGCATAGATTACAACAGGAAAGCAAAACGTATAAAGCAGATCCCTCTTGAGAATAACGACGAGGAAGAACCTTTTATCATCACGATATCGGACGACCGCTTTGACCCCGAACGCAATCTTGAGCGCTCCGAAATCGTACGCGCGATAAACCGCGCACTGGATACACTCTCTGAAGAACACAGGGAGATCTTCATACTCCGTGAACTTGACGGGCTGAGCTACGCCGAGATCGCCGAAATCAAGATGATCGAGGAAGGAACGGTCAAATCCCGCTTGTTCAGGGCGCGTGAAAAATTGCGCGCGGCCCTCCTGTCGGGTGGGAACATCGCGGGCATCCGTTCGTCTAATATGACGAAGGGCGGTGATCAGGCGTGAAAAAACACGAATATTATTTTGAGCTTGTAAGCCTGAAAATTGACAACATGCTCACTGCCGATCAGGAAACTGAACTGGAAGAGCATTTGGCAAGTTGTTCCGAATGCAGGGACAGGCTTGTTATGTATAATTCAATACGGGACCTGGCGGACGATCTTCTGGTCGAGCCCCCGGTCAGCCTAGTCAGCAGCGTGATGAACAAGCTGGAGTTGGAAAAGAAAGGGCGCTTGCCCAGGCAGCGGATCGTGTCTAGGATCCTTACATTCGCGGGTGCTGCCGCGGCGATAGTTCTATTGCTCTACACCGGTACATTCATGGGATTCCCGGGTGGCGGGACCTCAAAGAATGACATGTTGACCATGCAGCTTTCGGAAGCACCGGCGGCCGAAAGGCTCATGCCCGAAAGTGAAGAGGAAAAGATGAGCAGTCTGTCCGATTCGGCTGATAATGACATAAAGTTTGCCTTGTCCTCGGACGGGTCACCGGCTTCCGCAACTGCCCCCGATGAGAGCCTGTACGATTCGAACGGCACCGCAAAGTCCGGCGGCATAGGCCGCAGCGAAGGGATGCCGGCGACAGGCAGCAATCTCTTCGACCCGGGAACGATCAAGGTCGGCGATGAAGTGGCAGGTTTCAAAGTCACCGATATCGAAACAGAATATTTCGAAGACGCGCGGGATGTGCTGGTGGTCTTTGACGGTGAAGCAACACTTTCGGGTACGCTCTATTACGACAACAATGAGCAGGGCTTTTGGGGCAAGTTCATCTATTTCTATATAGACGACGACTGTGCCGGATTCCTTCCGTATGCCGTCGGCGACGACCGGCAGATCTGGTTCGGGATAGAAAACCATGATGAGGCCGTCGGGATGCTCGATGTGCAGCCCGAAGACGAAGGCAAAACCATAGCCTACTCTGCCGTTATCGTTATTGACAACTATACCGTTGTGCTCGGATCGAGTGAGGGATGCAACTTTGCTACCTTAAAGAGCATCCTGACACTCAATCGCCTGCCTGATTGATTATTTGCCAGGGCCTGATAAACATACGACCGGTCAAACGCGTATAACATAAATTCAAAAAGCCGCTTCTCCAGGGACTAAAGTCCGCTGGAAAGGCGGCTTTACTCATTCCAAATCATCAAAGGGATGTAAGGATCCAAGCGATAGCAGTCAGTGCTGCTCCGACTACAGCAAAAACAGGCGCCGGCAGAGCGGACAAACCGCGGCGTTTTTTAGTTCCGCCTTTCATATAGGTCTCGGCGATACGGCACGCTTCCCGTAAAATGTCGTCAGCCGAACAGCCTGTCTGGGATGCGTCACCGCGCACTATAAAGATTGCCTCCTCAAACAACCCCTTATCCACAGGCCGTATTACAACTACCCTTTTGTTGATGCCCTTTACCAAATCGGCGCCTCCTTTCCGGTCAAGCTATCCTTGGTTATATTTCCCTTAGAAGGCACCTTTTATTCGCAAAAAATAAAAATTGAGAATTTAATTAAATAATGGCATCATGCCCGAAGTTTTCCAGCCTGTGAAATCAGTATATAAGCTATAATAGGCTATAATGAAATGACAGATGAAATGGCATCAGGAAGCTTCTTTCTTTACTATTTCTATTACGGCTATCGTAGCGTCGTCCATATCATTGCTAAGTGCGGCAGATTCGGCCGATATTTTGACCGCAAGGTTTTTGGGTGATGAACCGTCGTATGCTTTCAGCTCTTTTCTTAACCAGTCGTCGTTTTCGGGCAGATATGCGCCGTCCGACATGACGACAAGGACCTCTCCGCCGTTCAAAGTCTGCGTCGCAACATCTGATATCGTGGGAAGGAGCACCGAGCCCGGCGGAAATACCTTTCCCGAAACCATGCGGATCTTCTCTCCCTCCTTGATATAGGTAGGCGCGGCTCCGCATTTGAAGATCCGCAGCAACCCTGTAAAAAGGTTGATCTCCAGCAGGTCGATCGTCGCAAATCCCCCTTCGTCTATATTCCGCAGCATCAGCGCGGAATTTATAGTGCGAAGAGCGCTCTCGGTTTCGATCCCCGCACGTATGAAACGCTCCAGAAGCCTCACGACCGAAGCGCTCTCGATCGCCGCTTCTCTTCCGCTCCCCATGCCGTCAGACAGGATGACATAGACCATGCCCTCCTCGGTCTTGAAGTATGTACCGGTATCCCCGCTGATGCTGCTGTTTTTCCTCTTGCGGGACGCGACCCCGATTTTCACGCCGAAGGTCTCAAACTCACTGATCCGTATCCTGTCCCCCGATATATCGCTTATAAATTCGGGCTTGCCAGTCCGTATTCCGAGTATCCTTCCCACTTCTTCCGAGAAGCGTTCAAGCCTCTCGTTTACGGATGACAGATCTGCTGCTTCGATTTCGACGTGCAGACGCCCGGCTCCGTTCCTCCACACTGTAACCGACGGGTCTTCCACATCGTGCAGCAGGCGCTCGATCTTTACACCGGCTTCCATATCCTCCACAATACCGTTTGCCACATCCTCTGCCACACCTTTCAGTATGGTAGCCACTTCGGAGTACTGGCCCAGCACTATCCCTCTGTTTATGTTTATACGGTTCCTGAACCTGCGCAGCGACAGGTATGACCTCATCTCATGATTTATTGCCTCAACCAGCTGCTCAGGGCGAAGGCACCTCGTTACGAAATGCGATGGCAGGTCCATCGAGGTTATCCTCCCCTTCTTCGTAAGAACCGGCGTGAGGTCGTTCATGACGTTGAAGGTGTAAATGCAGTCACGTTCCCAGCAGAGTCCTTTCAGCGCACAAGTACGGCAGACCTTCTCCGCTGCCCTGTCGAATACCTTCGCAATATCCTGGCCGTTCTTCTTTGTCGAATGGTCAATACTGCTTTTGATCGCCTCATGCAGTTCGTTGAATGCAGTGGAAGCCCCGCTAATGCGCTGTCTCAGGATCGAGTTCATCATGCTCGAGCGCATCCGCCCGCGAATGCGAGGGTCAAACAGATACTTGAGATCGGGAAGCCGCCGCTCGGGTATGAGTATGAATATGACCGAAGCCATAAAGGTTTCATACATGGAAGTTATGTTGACTCCACCGGGATAGACAATGGCAATAACGGCATGCGTCAATATGAACGCGACAGTCATCGCAAGCTTTCCAGCCTTTGAAAACACGCCTGCGATCAGAGCGGAAAAACCATAAGCCATACTGTGGAATCCTGATCCGCCTGCCAAGTCAAATGCGATCCCCATCGAAACACCGGTCGCGCTTCCCATGCCGAACCCGCCGTTGAACGCGGCAAACAGCATCACAATGATCGCTATCACTTTACCGGCGGAAATCTGCGCCAGCAGCCTGACGTTCGACAATGCGATCAGCGAAGTAGTTATAAGTATAAAAAACGAAACGACTTTAACTGTCGATGTCTCAAGTTCTTTTGACTTGGACATCCCCGGCCGGGAATCAGAAGTTGTCAGAGCTTCCCTGTACAGATATGCCGAAGCAAAAACCAGGATGATTTCCGATATGTACATCACGACATCCTGTAAAGCAAATCCCCGCTCTGCTACAAATACAAATCCGACAAACGCTGCCGAGCATGCGGCTATTATTGAGGGGAAAAACCTGCCGCCCGAAAAAGGCAGGCTCTTCAATATGTGCATACCTGCGCATGTCAGGACGGTTCCTGCCACATACTTGAGACCGTCTGCCAACTTCCAAAGCGAAGCATACCCTATTATTGCGCCAAGTGCGCCAAGCAAACCTGCAATCGAGCTTCCGCAGGCGGCTACGAAGCCAATACCGAAGGGCGAGTATTCATTGAAAATCACCGCCTGGGACAGCAGATAACCCATGATCGCATACAACAGACCCACTGCCGTCGAGCGAACTTTAGGTTTTGATGAAACAGCAGTCAACAGGTTCGAAAAAAACTTCTCCGCCTTCTCCGCTATAGCAGCATATTTACCGCTCATGTCATTCCCCCCGGATCAGCTTGTTTGTGTCAGTACCAGAATTATACAGCTTGTCCGGGATGAAAAACGTCGGAAAAAAAGCGGACGCCTCAAATATATTTGACGTATTTTTATCGCGGGTGTTATAATGGTGAAAAATCCGTTATTATCTTCATAATCTTCAACCGGAGGGTCAGACATGCCGACTGAACTGGAGATGAAACTGCAAATTCCGGACGACTCCACTGCCGAAAGGATCTTAGCCGACAAAATGGTCACCGACCACCTGTCAAGCGAAATCAAATCGACACAGATGAAGTCGTTTTACTTCGACACCCCTGCCAACACGCTGTCCAAGCTTCGCTGGTCGCTTCGCCTTCGCCATGAAGGTGAATATAGCGTCCTGTCATTGAAAACATCACCGGCCGGTGTTTCGGGTGATCTTTTTTCCCGCAATGAGTGGCAGTGCTTCAGCGACTCGGTAGAGTCGGGTATCGTAAACCTTGTCGAGCAAGGCGCACCCG
>JAAYMG010000138.1 GCA_012521525.1 Clostridiales bacterium
CGAAGGTCGGAGGTCCCGCGGCGAGGCAATATGCAGCGCTCGAAGCCCAGGCGGCGGATCTCGGCAAGGCGCAGCTCGGCGGCAGTGACATTGCGCAGCTCTCCCGCCAGTCCGACTTCGCCGAAAGCCGCTACACGATCCCCGATGGGTTTGTCCGAAATGGCGGAAGCGATCGAAAGGATGACGGGCAGGTCTGCTGCAGGCTCTGTAATACGCAGACCGCCGACGACATTTATGTATGCGTCGCAGTTGGAAACAACGCGGCCTGCGCGCTTTTCCAGCACGGCCAGAAGGAGCATCGCACGGTTATAGTCGATACCCGAAGCCATCCTCCTGGGGGCGGCATAAGCCGTCGGCGTCACAAGAGCCTGGACTTCTGCAAGCACGGGCCTTGTACCTTCCATGACACAGGCGACGCAACTGCCGGATACGTTGGACGGACGCCCGGCCAGCAGCATCTCCGATGGGTTGGGTATCTCACGAAGACCATCATTCCGCATCTCAAAGACGCCTATCTCATTGGTTGACCCGAACCGGTTCTTGTTAGCTCGCAGGATCCGGTGCGAAAAATTGCGGTCGCCCTCGAAATAGAGGACGCAGTCCACCATATGCTCAAGGATCTTCGGACCTGCCAAAGCTCCCTCCTTGTTTATATGTCCGACCAGAAATACCGTGACGCCTTCCGATTTGGCAAGGTCCATCAATATCAGGGTGCATTCCTTTACCTGGCTTACACTTCCCGGTGCCGCGGTGATGCTTGGGTTGTATGTAGTCTGTATTGAGTCGATTATGACTATTTCAGGTGATTCGGAATGGACAGCTTCGATAATATCGTCCATGCTGGTTTCGGAATATATAAGCAGGTTGCCGGAGTGCAGGTTCAGCCTGTCGGCACGCAGTTTGAGCTGTCTGTGCGACTCTTCGCCGGAGACATACAGGACCTTGTGGTTCTTGCAGAGGTCCCTGCATATCTGGAGCAGGAGAGTCGATTTTCCTATACCCGGTTCGCCGCCGACCAGCACCAGCGACCCTGAAACCGCACCGCCGCCCAGGACCCGATCAAGTTCGCCCATTCCCGTAGCTATCCGGGTTTCCGATGTAATGCCGATGTCAGTGAGACGCACCACACGGTTTCTCGCAGAGTTGACCTTTTTCGGATCGCGGTTTATGCGGTGCGAGGCAGAGGGACCGCCTGAAACGACCGTGCTTTCGGTCAGTGTGTTCCATTCTCCGCACGAGGGACAGCGACCCTGCCACCTCGGGGTTTCAAATCCGCATTCGCTGCAGAAAAAAACTGTTTTTTCCTTTGCCATTTTACTTCCTGCCAGTTCAATTTATCAGCAACGTTCAGTGCTGTACGTGATTGGATTTTGCTCCTTCATGTAAAAAAGAATATTTAATACTGCTGCCTGTTTTCATTCTGATCACTCAGAAAAATGAGATATGACGAGACGATCACCGAGGCCAGTTTCGTCTGGTATCTTGGATCCCGAAGCAGGGACAGCTCACGATGGTTCGTCATAAAACCGCACTCGATCAAAACAGCCGGACAGTTGACATGCTGCATGAGGTAGATGCTGTCAGGGACTTTTTTTGCCTCGCGGTTGTTGCCGGCATCGATCTTTTCCCGGACACGTTTTTGGATGAGCTCGGCCAAGGGTTTGCTCTCATCGCTGTTGTAAAATACATGTGCACCGCTATAGCGGCTGTCAGTAAAAGCGTTCTGGTGAATGCTGATCAGGAATGCATTCTCAACCGAGTTTATCAGGGCAACGCGGTTTTTCAGGTCCGATACTTTCTTTTGACGCAATGTCTCGGATCCCGGACTGTGAAGGGAAATGTCCGTTTCCCTTACCATGACCGGTGCATGTCCGAAAAGGCACATCAGGTACTTAACCTTTTTTGAAACCTGAAGGTTGAGTTCGCTTTCCACGACGCCGGAGGGAGAAACGGCACCTCCGTCTTCTCCGCCATGTCCCGGATCGATTACCGGCATATATGCGCCTGTCGTAAATGTTAATATAATAAGTAAGCAAAGCAAAACGACACAGATTCTAAGAGACATCGTTCTACCTCCCGTAATGTGGGTTCCAAATATCTTATGACGGGAGGCTTTTCAATATGTGCGGGATTATTTGAACTTCTTTTCACGTATATTGCTCTTTGGATTCTTTTTATAGAACTTCTCCGATACCGCGTACCCACTGTAACCGAGTATATAACCTATATGCACAACAACGGGCGTGATCAGGGCAAACAGCGGGAAGAGAAGAGGAGTGGCCTGCTCCGCCAACCAGATCAGGTCTACGAACGGAGCATAGAATATTTTGTAGGCCGACACGAAAAGCGTGGACGCCGATCCGGTCAATCTTGTTATTGCGGCCAGTATGGAAAGGATGAATCCCGGTATCTGTGACAGCAGTGCAGCCTTAAGACCGCGGAACTTGTCGTCGGGCATATGCCCGAAATTCATCAGGTTGCGGTCCTGCTGACCCGAGCGCCACATTTCGGTGTACATCATGGCGAAAAACAGAAGGATGCTCAATATGGAGCCAACGGTTTGAGCGGCGGACTGGCCAAGAAACAATGTCATGAAATACATCAGAAAGAACGTGGTGAACGCAAAGACAAGGTGGATGATCAGGATGGTAATGACTATTGGAAACAGTGAGCGCCTGCGCGCCAAATAGTAATCACTGTCCGGCATTGGAGGTACCTCCTTTGGATACATTATGGGCTGTGCATTCATTAGGGTTTTTATATATTGTATCACAGTCCGGAGTAAAAAGTAAGAACCAGATGTTAATTTTGCAACATTGCTCTTCGCCGGTTGACTGAATTGTGTAGTTATTGACCAAATGAATTTTGAACCGGAGCGTCCGCACATCACTTTTTGTCGAAAAATACATATAATGGAATGAAGTTGCGTCGGACAGCTATGCCGGCACATTTTCAAAATGTGGTCCCGTTATATGCCGCACCGTATATCGGGACCAAACTATACGGGTGCGGAGAAAAGGCGGTAGATATGGAGTTTGAGAATATTCTGTCACAACTTCTTAAACAGGACGAAAACCGCATGAACATGCGCGGGGAGGAAATGAAGGAAAACGTTCAAAAAGAGGAGCATACGCATGAGAATGCGCAGGAAAAGATGACTGAAAAAATGCCTGATAAAATGCCTGAAAAGCAATATACGCGCGGAGCCGAGATGGGGGACCTCCCCTGTGAGGCGCCCATCGGGATGACATATACGCCTTGGCAGCGCAAAGGCTCGCCGAGATACACGGCCGGTGAGGCACTCGACCGCGGCACGCTCTGGCCGGGTCTTGAGTTGCCCTGGAAAAACAACTTCAATGTGAGAAGCGTAGCCAACACGCCTTTGGGAGAAGTCCAGGCTCTCGATTTTGCCCTGGTGGAACTCGCACTG
The DNA here is from genome assembly GCA_012521525.1 of Clostridiales bacterium. Classification (GTDB taxonomy): domain Bacteria; phylum Bacillota; class Clostridia; order Oscillospirales; family JAAYOS01; genus JAAYOS01. The sequence goes on from JAAYMG010000138.1 coordinate 3,431, forward strand.
TATCTGGATACCCATCCGGACGATACGGAAGCCCTCAGGCTTTTTCGCCAATACGTTAAAGCCTATCAGGACAAAAAAGCGGCTTATGCTAAGAAATACGGGCCGCTGGAGAAGACCCAGGCAGGCGAAGGCGACCGCTGGAACTGGATCGACAATCCCTGGCCGTGGGAATATACCGACAGGAGGTAGAGCAGATGTTTGAATATGAGAAAAAACTGCAGTACCCGGTGAAGATAAAGCGGACCAATCCCGCTCTGGCAAAATTCATAATCACCCAATACGGCGGACCGGACGGCGAACTCGCTGCCTCGATACGCTACCTGAGCCAGCGCTATGCCATGCCATACCCGGAACTTAAAGGGCTGCTGACCGATATAGGCGTGGAAGAGCTCGGCCACTTTGAGATGATCGGTGCGATCGTCCATCAGCTTACGCGCGACATGAGCATCGAAGAGATAAAGAAGAACGGTTTTGATACCTACTTCGTTGACCACACTGCCGGTATCTATCCGCAGGCCGCTTCGGGAACGCCGTGGACTGCTGCATTCATACAATCCAAGGGTGACACTATCACCGACCTTGTTGAGGACATGGCCGCCGAACAGAAGGCAAGAACGACATATGACAACATACTCAGGATGGTAGACGACCCGGATGTGGCAGACCCGATCAAGTTCCTGCGCGAGCGTGAAGTGGTCCACTTCCAGCGCTTCGGCGAAGCATTGAGGCTCGTGACCGAGAGGCTCGACTCCAGGAACTTCTATGCCATCAACCCATCGTTTGACAGAGCGCCGGGCAAGTAAAGCAACGCCAAATAACGTGTCTGAGTCCAAACCTCTGTCAAAAAGGATGGCATAATAAAAAAACGGAGCGTATGCTCCGTTTTTCTGTTAAGGCACGATCCTGCGACATTCAAGGTAATATCGCTTATCCTCTGCGTTTCCGCAGGAAAATGTCTTGCGCGGGAAAGCGCCGTTTCGGATCACATCGTCAAACAGGGTGGACTTGTCGATGGGCGGCAGCAAAAACCCTATTGAGCCAGGGTTTGCGGCAAGGGCCTTCAGTGTTTCTTCACCGTGGATATAGTCGATCTTTCCTCCGACTGAAGACAGGTAATGATCTAAAAAGTCCTGCAATGCAGCTACAGGCAAAGTGTGGTGCGGGGTCCTGACAGTGATCTCTCCGGCTTTACCGCCTTTTATGTACTTAAAGGACAGACAGCATGCAGGACTGTCTCCGGAATCGAAACCGGGTGTTCTGTCGAAGAATTTCTCCATGCTATTTAAAAGGTCATCCGTATCTACGTCAAAAATGATCCTGTGGATAGGTTCGAACTGCATTGCCGGGTCGTGCAGGTTGACCGCCTCCACCAGGGCATATCTTGCGGGATGGACCAGGTACTCTTCGGCTGGCAGATCCTTCTTCAGCAGCTCATAGCTTGACTTTGCCGCAGCGAGAGAATGGTTGCCGTCACCGACGGCAAATGCCATCGACCTGCTTTGCGCCAAAGAGCTGAAGGCTTTCCGGACCCTGCATTGCTCATCCCTGTCAAGAAGCCATCCGGTGATATGTCCGCCGTTTTCCATCAGTTCAAAATCATACAGCAGTTCATATGAATCCTTGCGGGTGTCTATGGCTGACATAACGGTATCGCACGGGTCATCAAAGAGCATGATCACATGAGGGATCTCAAGGGGCGAATTCTTCCTGATATTCAGTCTGGGAGGGATCCTTTCGAGCACCGTCTGTTCGGTGGATCGGATCGGGCTTTCCGAACGGCTCTCATATGAATAATCTTCAAGGTCGATCAAACCCACTATCCCGCGCCTGATCACACCATTGTTCAGTGTCCTTTCAACATATACATACCCGTGATAAGGTCTGAAAAGATCCATTCTCAAATATTCAGACATGGCAGCCTGCAGGCGCTCTATGCGGAATTGAACATCGGGATCACCGAGATATACCTCCGGGAGTATAGCATGGAGGGTAGATGGATTATTGCCGACCGTTTTTTCCACGCGCGTCCAGTAATCCCTGTCCGAAGTGAACTGGTCGCATGCTATGACGCTCCACTTTGACATATCGACCCCGGACGGAAGAAGGAAATCGGCAGGGAGCAGTCCGTTCGCAGCCATATAACCATTCCTTTCGTTTGTATGGATTATCCTCATGATCAATGAACCGGGACAACTTATAGCAATATCTGAGAAAACGACATGTTGTATGAAATTATAACATATATCTCACCGGCTAAAAAGTGCAATGACGCAAAAGACGACCGTTTTCTTGCAAAGAGCTTTGTATAATTATGAATACGGATGGTACTTGATGTTGAACGACAGGGGAATGAGCAATGGGAGATGCCGAAAAGATAGCAAACCTCGGGGAATATGTTGTATATAAAATCACGTCGATCGATACAGGCAAGGTGTATATAGGTTCGACAGACAACTATAGAAAGAGCATGCTTCAGCATATTTATAACGCGAGAGTGAATCAGCCCGGGAAATTGTATGAAGATATGAGGAAATACGGCGTCGCGGGTTTCAAGTTTGAGATCCTGCTGCGGTGCAGGAGCCGCCCCGAATGCGACCTTGCCGAGGAGGAGTATATCAGGGCATATGACAGCCGGCGCAACGGTTACAACACTGGACCGGGTAAAAATATAGACGACATGGCTGTATACAGGATGGTAGGGCACAATCTGGACGAAGTTCTGAAAATGCTTGGCAGGATGAAGCACGGGCGGTATTTGCTGAGAAACTTTGACAAACCGGTCAGAAACATACTGTATCTGATGTCTGAATCCGAAATGCTGCAGGAAATGACCAATATAGGGATCAGCCTTATCAGCGACCGCAATGAAAGCTACTTTGACCTGTATGATAAAAAAGAGTTTGACAGGGAAGTGAAAATCGACAAAAGCGGTGCTTGAATGCAATAGAGCGGGAACAGCCGGCCATGCCGGCGTTTGTTTTTGTTGACCTATGCAATTTTATGCGTTATTATATCTTCACAACCGCTCTTGGGAGGAAATATCATGAAACTGACTTCGATAAAGGAGATCTATGCCGATCCTGAAAAATTCCACGAGTCGCAGATAAGGGTCGGCGGATGGATCCGTACGTTGCGTGACTCAAAAGCATTTGCTTTCATCGAATTGAACGACGGCTCTACGGTCAAGAACCTTCAGCTCGTACTTGAATCCGATATGCCGAACTTCAACGAGGTGCGCAAATACAATGTCGGTTCTGCTATAATTGCCGAGGGAATACTCGTATTGACACCCGGCGCAAAACAGCCTTTTGAGTTGAAGACGACATCCGTCGTACTTGAGGGGGCTTCTACTCCGGAGTATCCGCTGCAGAAGAAACGCCACACCTTTGAATATCTTCGCACGATAGCCCACCTCAGACCGAGATCGAATACCTTCAGCGCCGTTTTCAGAGTCCGGTCGGAGGCAGCTTTCGCAATCCACGAATTTTTCCACAGCCGCGGGTTCATATATGCCCATACTCCGATCATTACGGCCAGTGACGCTGAAGGCGCAGGCGAGATGTTCAGGGTGACGACGCTTGATTTTGACGATATACCTCGCACCGAAAGCGGAGAGATCGACTTCAGCCAGGATTTCTTCGGCAAGGAAGCAAAACTGACCGTATCCGGGCAGCTTGAGGCCGAGACTTTTGCGCTGGCGTTCGGGAAGACTTACACGTTCGGACCGACCTTCCGTGCCGAAAAATCGAACACACCTCGCCATGCTGCAGAGTTCTGGATGATCGAACCGGAAATCGCGTTTGCTGACCTCAATGACAACATGCGGCTGGCCGAGGACATGGTCAAGCATATCATCAGACATGTCCTTGAGACGTGCCCTGCGGAGATGGAGTTCTTTAACAGCTTTATTTCAAACGGTCTGCTGGACAGGCTCAACCACATATTGGAGTCTGATTTCGCTTGCATTACTTATACCGAGGCCATCGAAGCCCTGGAAAAAGTAAAGGACCGCTTCGAATACCCGGTCTATTGGGGATGCGACCTGCAGACCGAACATGAAAGGTATTTGACCGAAGAATTGATCAGAAAACCTGTTTTCGTCATAAATTATCCGAAAGAGATAAAGGCCTTTTATATGAGGCTGAACGACGACGGTAAGACCGTGGCTGCGATGGACCTGCTCGTACCAGGTGTGGGCGAGCTGATCGGAGGCAGTCAGCGTGAAGAGCGCCTGGATGTGTTGAAACGCAGGATCGAGGAGCTTGGGCTCAATGAAAAGGATTACTGGTGGTATCTTGACCTTCGTCGCTACGGCGGGGCCAAGCACAGCGGCTATGGCCTGGGTTTTGAGCGCATGATCATGTATCTGACAGGAATGACAAACATTAGGGACGTGATTCCCTTCCCGCGCACCACGGGATCGGCAGAGTTTTAAGCCATGAGTGTCCTGACGGTCAATATCGGAAACAGTATTATCAGTGCAGGATTATTCGGGGACGGGGGAGAGTTGATTTTTGACTCTTCTTTATCCGCCGATGCGCGTTTAACCGAGGACGAGCATTGTATCCGCATAATGGATGTGCTGAGGCTGAACGACACTGACATATCCGATGTTACAGGCTCGATACTCTCGTCGGTGGTGCCGACGATGACCGATAGTGTTGCACGGGCCATGAAGCGATTGTTCGGCAGGCTCCCGATAATCCTTGGACCCGGGGTAAAAAGCGGGTTGAATATCCGGATAGATAACAGTTCAGAGCTTGGAAGCGATATCGTGGCGGAGTCGGTTGCCGCAATCAGCAAGTATAAACCGCCATTGGTCATCATTGACGTGGGTTCGGCGACTGTACTGTCAGCTATAGATGTAAATCGCGATTATGTTGGGTGCATAATATGTCCCGGTATAGACCTTTCAATAAATGCGCTGGCCGAGAAGACCGCTCTGCTGCCGCAAATCGGC
>JAAYMG010000139.1 GCA_012521525.1 Clostridiales bacterium
CGGTTCTTTTGGCTGGATTCTAGCCATAAGAACCGTCCCCTTGGCTCCCTTGGTTCCTTGGCTGACACTACCAGTTAATGTGTTCCGGTGGTATATATAAGGTGAAAGATTCACCGTACACATTTCCCCTCTCCTGAAATGTCAGGGTTATGTAGGCTTTATCAAAACCTACATCGATCAATACCATGTCTTTTATCCTAACTGTCTTATCTTTGTTTGATTCCAGCCAATCTCTGTCAACCAGCGTATGCCAGTCCATGTAGTCGCCGGTTTGCAGGTCGAAAAATAGAGGCTGGTTATAATACGGATACTCATGTGATTTATTATTATAATAAACCAATATATCCAGCCAGTTGGAATATTTGACAAACTTTCCTACATACTCTTCCAGCATCCATGAATCACTATACAGATAATTAACGATATTCTCCTCAGGGATGCCCAAGTTCCTAAAGTAGTCGATTATCCTCTCCCGTGTAAAATACTCCTCAGCTATAGCTCTTATCTTCGAATTTATTTTCCTTGCCGTGGGATAAGAGTCCTCTGCCAAAAACTCATACGTTATGAAACCTTCGTCGGCATAGTCATACACGATATTTCTGTAAGTCTTGCGGAAAAACCGTTTCACAGTCACCTTAGTCGTATCGAAGCATGCTGACATATCCCGCGGCTGTTCGCACGCAAGGTACCCATCAGGTAAATCGAGCCTGTAAGCCACACCATAAGCAAAGTATGGGTTATCCGGCAGAATATATATCGTGTCTGCGGTCATAGTCCAGCCTGTCACAGGCAGTCCGGCAAAATCCCTCTTCATGCTGTGATATGTACCGTAAGCGTCGATTGGCTCCTGGGATGCACTTCTCAAATAGTCGTTAAGTACCTTATCAATATCGACTCCATTATAAAACAGGTCGCTGATCTCAAGCTTTTCTCCGGTCAGCAGGTCCCAAACGCCGGTTTCAACATTATAGAAACGTTGATATCCATCCATGACTCCATATGAGTATACCATTGCGACTGTAACTGACAGGTAGCCGTTTCTCGCAGTCGCGACACAAGTTGCAGATGGGTGGTAATCTTCATGCGGTATAATAGAATACGGATAACGAATATCAGAATGATAATATAACTCGAACGGAATGCTTTTGTTCAAGTTATTGATATAATCCTCAAACTCTTCCGACTTATTATCCGCTTCCTCCATTGCCCTTGCTATCCAGGTATTGATCTCGGACTGCAAGTTCAAATCGCTCAGACAGTCAAGTTCAAACTTTACGCCCTTTGTGAGACCTGTGGCGTTTTCCGGTTTGATTTCATTAAGCGGTAGAACGTATCTTTCATATGAGTTCCAGTACCAGTAATGATCAGCGGGATCTATATACGGCGAGTATTCATTTGTCGGAGCCTTGTAAATCTTTGGCCTGGAGGCACCGGTTCCTGTCCCGGACCACAATTTTAATGTCATTTCCTCATAATCAAAACCGATATCCTTAACGGTTATATACCCTGCTTTTGCAATTGCCAGCTGACCGTCATATGACGTCATCCATTCCACAAGTCTCCGCACAGGGGAATCTTCGGGCTCATCGGCCCTGAAAATGGCGTAATTATAGCTCATAAGCGGGTACTCGCCCGATGCCATAGTCTGCTTGTTTGGTTCGACACCGTCGACCTTTATGAACTTGATGTCCTTTCCCGTGCCGTACATATCCGCGGCATAAGCATATACCGAGTAACCTATAGAATTTACCGCATTTTCATTTATCGCTATTACATTCATCAGGCCGACCATGGAGTCCGGTCTTAATTCGATCGGAGCATCCATCAAGGGGGTGTCGCCCATGAATGTTATCATGTAGTTCTGACTCCCCGAAGTCCAGTTCCGTTGGTATGCTATGATTTGCTCGTCCCTGCCCCCGACCTCCTTCCAGTTCGTTATCTTTCCGGAGTAGATATCGCGTAACTGTTTCTGTGTCAACGTATCTACCGGGTTGTTATAATTGACTACAAACACGAATCCTTCCATTGCGATCGGCACTTCTACAAGTTCGATCCCCTCTTGCTCCGCCTGTTTATATTGATCCTCGGAAAGAGGAACACTCAAGAGCAGATCGCAGCTGCCGTTCAGAAGATTATCAAAAGCACCGTATGTAGTCGTGTGGTATACCATCTTCTCCCCCTCTTCCTGAGAGACGCCGAAGATGGCCGCCTTTATCCCTCCCTCCAGCGGGATGAGGGATGTCGAGCCGTCGATTACCGGCATGTTTTGCCTGAGATAGCCGACAGGGTCCTCATAGTAATCGATTGGCTCTTCGTCCGCTTCCTGTCCGCCTTCCGGGGGCATCGATGGTTCATCTGTATCCGGAGTTGATGGGCCCGGTGATCCCGATGCAATGATATCTGTGTCTTGAGAAGCGTCGGACTCTTTCGGAACGTCGGTTTCATCAAGCTTATTACAGGAGCCGAGCAGTAGTAACGTGACAATAAGCAGGATCGATAGCGTTCTCTTCATTCAGGTCCCCCTCCCTAGTCAGGGGGACGGTTCTCTTGGCCGGTTTCCAGCCAAGAGAACCGTCCCCTTTGCTATTATAA
>JAAYMG010000140.1 GCA_012521525.1 Clostridiales bacterium
ATACCAGGACACGAACAATCTTCAATATATCCTGGCCTCTACCCTGTCCGGTTATTGGAATAATATATGCGTGGTAGGAGACGATGACCAGTCCATATACCGGTTCAGGGGCGCCACGATCGAAAACATCCTTTCCTTTGACCGGCAGCATAAAGATTGCCGAGTCATCAAGCTTGAGCAGAACTACCGCAGCACGTCAAACATCCTAACGGCCGCAAACGGAGTCATTGAAAACAACACCGGACGTAAAGGCAAAAACCTCTGGACCTCAAAAGAGCAGGGGGATAAAATCATCGTATATACTGCGGACAACGAATCCGACGAAGCACATTTCGTGGCAAAGAAAATCATGGAAGGTTATACCCGCGGAGAAAAGCTGAGCAGTTTTGCCATCCTCTACAGGATCAATGCCCTTTCCAACAGGATAGAGGACGCGCTGAAACGCAACGGCATACCTTACCGCATAATCGGCGGCACCCGTTTCTTCGACAGGGCTGAGGTCAAGGACATGCTTGCCTACCTTCATGTGATCCGAAATCCCGCCGACAGTTTACGCCTTGTCCGCATTATCAACAACCCTCCCCGCGGAATTGGCAGCAAAACGGTCGAGATGCTGGGATATATCGCCCAATCGACCGGAAGGTCGATTTTCGACGTAGTTTCCAGTGCTTCCTCCTACGAACAGCTTGGAAGGAAATCAGCCGATCTGCATGCCTTTGCAGACATGATCCTGTACTTCCAAAAGCTGTCCGAAACCATGCCCCTGCCCGACCTGTATGATCTGGTCCTTGAAAAGTCGGGCTACCTGAACCATCTGAGGCAACGCGCCGAAACCGACCCCGACGCAGCCAACAGGATCGAGAACATATTGGAGCTGAAGTCGAGCATAATCACTTACGTCGAACAGGCGGATGAACCGACGCTTGCCGGTTTCCTCGACGAGGTTTCGCTTTTCACTGATATAGACAACTACGACAATGATGCTGATTCGGTCGTCCTGATGACCATTCACAGCGCCAAGGGACTCGAGTTCCCTTCCGTGTTCCTGGTCGGTCTCGAAGAAGGCGTATTCCCCGGATTTCGCAGCATAGGCTTTCCAGAAGAGCTTGAAGAAGAGCGCCGCCTTTGTTATGTAGGCATAACCAGGGCGCGGGAGAAACTTGTCATCACACATTCCAAATCCCGTATGCTGTTTGGGCATACTTCATATAACCGCGTTTCCCGCTTTGTCGATGAGATCCCGCATGAATGCGTAGACCATGTCGAGTCCGAACTGCTGTCGATGAACGGGATCTACAGTTTCGGTGATCGCTCAACTCGTGATTTCTTCCCCGGTCAGGGGGCGAACCGAAACAGGCATTCTCCATACGGGTCTTCAAGCAAGCCTGCGGCCAGTTCAGCGGCCACTTCTGCAGGAAGCGCGAACACCTCTCTGCCCGACCTGAAAAAAGGCGACATGATAACACACAAGGCATTCGGTGAAGGAATGGTCGTAAAAATAACACCGATGGGTGGAGATGCGCTTATTGAAGTCGCATTCTCTGAAGGCACGAAGAGGTTGATGCTCAAAACCGCGTCAAAGTTTATCACAAAGCACTAAAGGAGCGGAATCGATGGACTATTTTCATGTAACTCTCAGTGAGCGGGAAGTAGCGTCACACAGCATACTGGCGCTTGCACATCTGGGGGATTCCGTTTACGAACTGATGGTGCGCACAAGGCTGCTTATCAACGCAGATCTGACAAACCGTACTATGCACAACGAGACGCTGAACTATGTAAACGCAAGCGCCCAGTTTGAAGCATATCAAAAGATAAAAGACATCCTTACCCCGTTCGAGGCGGACATCTTCAGGCGCGGCAGGAACGCACGCGTCAAAACGGTCCCCAGGAATGCGGATAGGGCCAAGTACCATACGGCGACAGGCGTTGAAGCTCTCTTTGGTGCCCTTTGGCTTTCGGGGAACCACGAGCGTTTGAATCAGCTGTTTGAGATCATCGTTGATCCCTAGCTTCTGATAAACCTGCTTTCATTGACCTGAACATATCAAATAAACTAATTTGTGAAGGAGTTTCTTATGAGCGGTCATTCAAAGTGGAAAAATATCCAGGCAACTAAGAATAAAAACGACGCACAGCGTGCAAAAATCTTTACGAAGCTTTCGCGTGAAATAGTCGTTGCCGTCAGAGAAGGAGGAGCAAATCCCGAATCCAACTCGAGGCTTCGCGACGTCATCGCAAAAGCCAGGGCGGCAAATGTACCCAACGACAACATCAACCGCGTTATAGCACGTGCCTCCGGCAGCGTCGACCAATCAAACTACGAACGCATAAACTATGAAGGCTACGGTCCCGCAGGAGTTGCAGTCATTGTCGAGTGCATGACTGACAACCGTAACAGGACTGCTTCCGACTTGCGACACTATTTTGACAAATACGGCGGCAACCTTGGCGCTACAGGTTGTGTCTCATGGCTCTTTGACAGTAAAGGAGTTATTGTCATTGAGCGCGGGACCCTGGATGAGGATCAGGTAATGATGGATGCGCTTGACGCAGGTGCTTCCGATTTCGAAGCGGAAGACGAGTCCTTTATCATCTTTACCGATCCTGATGATTTCAGCGCAGTCCGCGAGGCTTTGGAACGCAAAAAATACAGCTTCATAAGTGCCCAGGTAGAAATGGTCCCTCAAAACTACGTCAGACTGAGCAATGAAGAAGACATCAAAAACATGAGCAGGCTGATAGAGATGCTTGAGGACAACGACGACGTACAGCAGATCTGGCACAACTGGGAAGAAGCATAACTGAGTTCATTAATCATAGAGCTGAGCACATTCAATTGCTTTACAGGAAACCTCTCGCAGCATTAAGCAGGAAACGCACCGAAATCATAAATGGATCCATCTTGATACTTAGTATCATTACTTATCCATACCATTACCATGTACCATTACTTATCCACTTTTCAAAAATGATACTTGAAAAATCATAAAGTTTGGTTTAAGATATATACCAATATGCATAAAGGCAGCGACAGGGAGAGTAGCGAGGAGCGGTTGCAGACAGAGATTTGCGGTCACCGGCTGAAAGCCGCAATCTGGAACTCCCAAGTGAAGTTCACCCTTGAGCCCCGATCTGAAGGCCATACATGTCGTTATGGTTGGTAGGACACGGCGTTTGCCGCGTTAAGGCTTGGAGCGCAATGCTCCGTCGAGTGCAGCCAGTTTGGCTGAACTTGGGTGGTACCGCGAAGTCAGCTTCGTCCCATTGTGGATGGAGCTTTTTTTATAGCTTCTTCATATCAAGCAACAGGAGAAAGGGTAATATTATGAAGGAAAAACTATTGTCTTTAAGGCAGTCTGCCGAGAAAGATTTGCACTCAGCTTCAACGAGCAAGGAACTTGAGGAGATCAGGATCCGCTATCTCGGCAAAAAGGGAGAGCTTACGGCTATCCTGAAGCAGATGGGTTCGCTGCCACCGGAGGAGCGACCCATAATGGGAGCCCTTGCAAACGAGGTCAGGCAGCTGATCGAGGAAATGCTCCAGTCAAGGAGCGTTGAAATCGAGAGACTGGAGCTTGAAAACAGGCTGCTCCGTGAAGATCTCGACATCACTCTTCCGTCGAAGCGCAGGCCCCTGGGGCATAAACATCCGATGAACATCCTGCTGGACGAGATAAAGGACCTGTTCAGGGGCATGGGCTTCGAAATAGCCGAAGGTCCCGAGGTGGAGACGACATACTACAATTTTACCGCCCTCAACACTCCTGAAGGGCATCCGTCCCGTGATATGCAGGACACTTTCTACTTTTCAGATGACGTTCTGCTCAGGACCCAGACTTCGTCTGTCCAGATACGTGTCATGGAAAACAGGCAGCCGCCAATACGGGTCATCGCTCCGGGGCGTGTTTACCGCAAGGATGAAGTCGACGCTACACACTCGCCTATGTTCCATCAGATAGAAGGACTGGTGGTCGATAAGGGCATTACGATGGGTGATCTGAAGGGCACACTTGACGCAGTGTTCAAGCAGTTATACGGCCCGCAATCCAAGACCCGCTTCCGTCCGCACTACTTCCCTTTCACTGAGCCGTCCGCCGAGATGGACCTGATGTGTTTCGCTTGCCACGGAAAGGGATGCAGAGTATGTAAAGGCGAAGGCTGGATCGAAATGCTAGGATGCGGTATGGTCCATCCGAAAGTGCTGGAGTACTGCAATATCGATCCGGAGATATATACAGGATATGCATTCGGTATGGGCACGGATCGTATGGCCATGATGAGATACAAGGTCAACGACATGCGCCTGTTCTTTGAAAATGATATGCGTTTTCTTGCGCAGTTCTGAAAGTGAGGCTTTGCTATGAAACTATCCAGGAAATGGCTCAATGATTTCGTAGACGTTTCAGATATATCCGATAAGGAATATGCCGACTTGATGACGATGTCGGGTTCTATCGTTGAAGGCATCACCAAACCAGGTGCCGAAATCACGAATGTGGTAGTGGGACAAATACTGGAGGTCGTCCCCCATCCGAATGCCGACAAGTTGTCTGTATGTACAGTAAACATCGGAAAACCCGATACGATCACAATCGTGACCGGGGCGAAAAACGTAAAACCGGGAGATATCGTTCCTGTGGCGCTTGACGGCGCTTCCCTGCCCGGGGGGATCAGCATAAAAACCACAAATATGCGCGGTGTTGAATCCCAGGGCATGCTCTGCTCCATCGGGGAACTGGCTCTTACTCCAAACGACATTCCAGGCACAGACAACAGCGGGATATTGATCCTTAATGATGACGGAAATGACATATCCCTGGAGGGAGTCGAACTTGGCGACGATATACGTCCGGTGCTCGG
>JAAYMG010000141.1 GCA_012521525.1 Clostridiales bacterium
GCCGAACCCGGCTCTTTTGTGCGGTCAAGCACGGCTATCTTCTTTACAGTATCCGGTATTGCATTTAACAAATGCTCGACTGAGAACGGGCGGTATAGGTGGACTTTGACCGCGCCTACTTTTTTGCCCCTGCTTGTCAGGAAATCAACCGTTTCCTCGATCGTGTCACATACCGAGCCCATGGCGATTATGATGTTTTCGGCATCGGGAGCGCCATAGTAGTCGAACAGGTTATAGCCGCGCCCTGTGACCTGCTTCAGGGCGTCCATATATGTCTGCACAATTTGAGGTGCTTCATCGAAGAACCTGTTTTGCACCTCGCGCCCCTGGAAGTATATGTCCGGGTTTTGCGCCGTTCCCCTGACTACAGGGTGTTCGGGGCAGAGAGCCCTGTTGCGGAATTGCTGGATGGAATTCCAGTCGATAAGCGGCTCGATGTCTTCCTTTTCGATGACCCGGATCTTCTGGTACTCGTGGGATGTCCTGAACCCGTCGAAGAAGTGGATGACGGGGAGCCTTGCCTTTATTGCGGACAGGTGTGCCACCACAGCAAGGTCCATTACCTCCTGGACATTAGCCGAGGCAAGCATAACGGCTCCCGTTTGCCTGCATGCCATTACATCCTGATGGTCTCCGAATATCGAAAGGGCATGCGTCGCAATAGCTCTGGCGGAAACGTGGAGGACACCCGGCAGCAGTTCTCCCACCATCTTATACAGATTCGGTATCATCAGCAGCAGCCCTTGTGACGCTGTATACGTTGTCGTCAATGCGCCTGCCTGGAGCGATCCGTGCATAGCACCGGCAGCGCCGGCTTCCGACTGCATTTCCACTACCTTTACATTCTGACCGAAGAGATTCTTCATTCTGTGCGCCGACCACTCGTCAACAAGCTCCGCCATCGTGGATGACGGAGTGATCGGATAGATCGTCGCTACATCCGTGAAAAAATACGACGAGTAGGCCGCCGCATGGTTTCCGTCCATTGTGTCAAATTTTGGCATTGAAGTACCCCGCCTTCATTTTCGGTATTTTTAAAGCATCGCATTTTAGTATTTGTTCTGCATCGAAAATTATCCTGCATCATGGCAAATTGAGGGATATGTTGGCACATGAGATCACTTAAGCCATATATTACAGCACGATGGCAAGGTTGCGGAGCAATGTTAAATACTGCTCTTTATTTATTGCTCTTTGACTTATTCCGACAGGATGCTATAATAAGAAAGGTGTTCTGATATACCTTACAGTAACCTTGAAAAGTCCGTCGGTACTCACGCGAGTATTCGAGTATTGAGAACGTCAGGAGGTACGCCTGTGCAAAATATCAATTGCGATGTCGTAATAATCGGAGCAGGACCTGCCGGGATATTCACCGCTATCGAGATGATAAGGCAGGGAAGCAGTAAGAGCATAGTGATCGTAGAGAAGGGTAAGCCGATCGATAAGAGGAGCTGCCCGAAAGCAGTGACACGAAAGTGCGTAAATTGCAGGCCTTACTGTAATATAACAGCCGGCTTTTCGGGAGCAGGTGCATTCTCTGACGGCAAACTGTCTCTGAGTACGGAAGTAGGCGGAGCTTTGCCGGATTTGATAGGCGAAGAGCTCACGCAGGATCTCATAAACTATACCGACGGTATATATCTGGAGTTTGGAGCCGATACGAAGATAGAAGGCATTACGCATACGGACAAAATCAAAGAGATCCGCAGGAGGGCGATCCAGGCAGGGCTGAAGCTGGTAGACTGCCCGATCCGGCATCTTGGCACCGAAAAGGCACACGATATCTACGCATCGATCCAGCAATATCTTCTGGATAATAACGTGAAGATCCTGTTTGAACACAGCTGCACGAACATAATCCTTGACAACGGCAGATGCAATGGCGTCAGGGTCGTACCTGTACATTCGCCGGACGATGCTTTTCATATATACGCCGAGCACACAGTGGTAGCAACGGGCAGAAGGGGAGCCGACTGGCTTGAGAAGCTGTGTGCCGAGCACAATATAATGCATCAGCCCGGGACAGTCGACATCGGCGTAAGGGTCGAGGTACGCAATGAAATCATGGAAGACGTCAACAACGTCCTGTACGAATCAAAACTGATAGGCTATCCGCCGCCATTCAAGAACAAGGTACGCACTTTCTGCCAAAACCCGGGAGGGTTTGTGAGCCAGGAAAACTACGACAACGATCTTGCCGTAGTAAACGGTCATTCTTACAAGGACAAAAAGTCGGAAAACACGAATCTTGCCATACTGTGTTCCCACAACTTCAACGAACCCTTCAACCAGCCGATTGCGTATGCCCAGAAAATAGGCGAGCTGACAAACATGCTGGCTGATGGCCGTATACTGGTGCAGCGCTACGGAGACATACTTGACGGGAAGCGCACGTGGCCAAAGGAGCTCAGCCGCTCCAACGTAAAGCCGTCTCTCCCCGATGCGGTCGCGGGAGACATAACTGCCGCCATGCCATATCGTGCAATGACCAACATAATCAATTTCATTCAGGCCGTCGACCATGTCGTTCCGGGCTTTGCAAGCAACGAGACCCTGCTGTACTCGCCCGAGCTGAAGTTCTACAGCAACAGGGTAAAGATGGACGCGAATTTCACCACAAACATTGAAGGATTCCACGCCCTGGGTGATTCAAGCGGATGGACCCGCGGTCTGATGATGGCGTCGGCCATGGGAGTGCGTATGGGCAGGATACTGAAGTAAAATAAACAGGAAATGTTATATCGGACAGGAGATCATCAAACGGGGATATCCTGCCCGATATATTTATATAAAAGCCTTTTTGATAATAAATTCAGTAATAATTCAGTATCAGCATCAGACAGTGAGGTTATATCTTTGAGTATGAAGTTGCGTTCGGGAATAGGTTATGAGATCATTTCTGTTGGTTGCGATTCAAAGCTAAACTTTTAGTTAGTCTTCCCAGACATATTTCATTTGTCCGAAGTGGTAAATTTCTATTTCGCAGTCGTGCAAAACTTCACTTATGATCAGACTGCAGCTGAACTTGGCCTGATTATAACCGTATGTTTCATCGATGATTTCAATGATCGCCTCATGTTCTTTCATAAGTACAACGAAATCTTGGATATCGTATCGCTTTCGATAATTGTCGCTTCCTGTGCAATATACGCTGCAAAAGTCTAAATCTACCCGCGGAAAAGCAATTTCTGCTTTTCCGGATAGCCGGACCGTATCGCTGTCGATTACATAAAAACCGTCCTGAAAGATAAAGATAATGCAATCGTTTTCTGTTTCAATACGGCTGATCCGTGTATCGTGCAGACTTATCGGCAGTATCATATTTGGTTTTTCATAGTGATGTTGCATAAGAAATAGAAGAACCTCCTAAAAGAAAATGGGTGCTCGTATATGAGCAGATGCTTCTGCTCACAATAGGGAAGTGTTTGGGTGCGTTGCGGCTATTATTGTATAGCGGAAAATCGTTTGGAGTAGTGCATGAAAAAGTCATTTTATGCTGTCACATATTTCTCTTAAGTGATTAACAGGCACAGCTATATGCTCCGTAATTGATACTCGAAGAAATGCTCTATATATGCTTCAATCCAAGGAGCAGAGATTTCATTTGCATAGATAATTGCCGTTAAAGCTTTTTAGTTTGGAGATCGTACTATTTCAAACCTCGTGTCTGAAAATGGTACATTTTTTGTTGTACAATTTTATACCCCTTAACTCTATTTTGGCAAGAATCGAGTTTAATTACTATTGTCAATTGCTGAATTTTACCACCTATGTGGTGTACTATCCTAGAAGTAAACCCTTGAAGCTTATGTTTCTGTATTAGCTTATACGATATGTCATTGGATGATCGTTACACGATTTTTGCATGTTCCGGTTTGCTTTTCCATAAAGCTTCAGGAGCTATCATCCGGCGAATATCTGATTCGCGAGTCCTACGTCAACTCATAAAGAAGTCGTGGATAATCAGTTCTTATCGCTTTCAATCAAACTGGAACCACATGAAGTGCGTCTTATCGGGATAATTCCAACCTCGTTATCAGTAATATGCACCTGACCAGACGGTATGTAAGTGAGAACAAGTAAAGAGCGCAGCATTGATTGGCTGCGCTTTAATTGTGAGATGTAAATGTAAATCATGCTTCAATAGCCCCAATAAATACTTTCAGGGAAGCTGATCGGCAATGATGGCTTAAAGGCGAAGGCGGGAATATGCTATTTATGGTTTATTTTTCCTCCTCCGCTTAACATAGTCTCGGATCTCTTCAAAGCAGGAATCTTCGACGATCCCGCTTTCACGAAATCTAGCTACCGTCGTGCTCATGACTTTGAAATTCAGCCGGGTCCCCTCGCTGTCCGATATATAGTCGACCGCCCTGTCGGCGCCGATCCCGAATCGGCTGGCAGCCCGTATAGCGTCCATGTTTGCGCCCAGGAATATGAATTCCCAGCCGTATTCCGCCTTTTGGCGCTCGACCAGGGACTTTACCCTTGCATAGGAGTATTCGCGGCTTGAGTTTTCCTCACCGTCGGTAATTATTA
>JAAYMG010000142.1 GCA_012521525.1 Clostridiales bacterium
CGCAGGCGGGATGAACATAGAAGGGCTCGTTGAAAGCATCAGGTCGATGGCTGAGCAGAAAAAGCTTAGCGGATACAGGATAGGATATGTCCTGGGAGACGACATTACGGACAGGATCCCGCAACTGCAGGCAGAAGGCGTCACGTTCGAAAACATTGACGGGACCGGCGATTTCAATGAGATCAGGGACAAGATCGTCAATGCAAACGTATATTTCGGACACGAGCCCTTAGTTGAATGCCTGAAGGGCGGCGCAAATGTCATAATCACCGGAAGAGCTGCTGACCCTTCGCTATTTCTGGCACCGATAATGTATGAGCTCGGATGGAAGCCCGATGACTGGGATAATCTCGCGCGCGGCATAATGGCAGGTCATCTCCTGGAATGCGGAGGACAGGGCTCGGGCGGCAATTTCGATTATGACTGGAGGAGCGTCCCCCGCATGGATGAGCTCGGATTCCCGATAGCGGAGATTTCGGACGATTCCTTCCATATCACTAAGGCACCTGACTGCGGCGGACTGGTCACCGAGCAGTCTGTCAAGGAGCAGTTCCTGTACGAGATACATGACCCCGCAAATTACATAACACCCGATGTGACTGTGGACATAAGCCGTGCGACTCTGACCCAGGACGGGGCGGACAGGGTCAGGGTAGACAACATAAAAGGAAAGCCCCGGCCGGAAAAGCTGAAGCTCAACATCGGTTATTTTGCGGGCTACAAGGTTTCGACGCTTATAAGCTATGCATGGCCTGACGCCTATGAGAAGGCACAGTATGCCGCGGAGATCATCATGAAGAAGATGAAGCGCAAAGGGCTCAAGGCGGAGGAAATCAGGATCGACTACATAGGGCTCAATTCGCTGCACCTCAATGTCGCAAATATGGATCCGGATTATGTCAGGGACCTCAATGAGGTCGTTCTGAGGATCTCGCTGCGCACGAAGGAAAAGAGCGAAGCGGAGAAGATCGTGCCCGAGATAGCCCCGCTGCAGCTCAACGGGCCTCCCGGATCCAGCTTCTTCGGGGGCAGGGCAAAGGTCCAGGAAGTTATCGGGCTGTGGCCAACGCTGGTCCCAAGGGATGCGGTCAAGTTGACCCCGCAAATCATAACAGTATAAACTCCCTGAGGAAGGACCCTGTTAATTGGAGGTGTTGATATGGCTGAGATATACCTGAAAGATATAGCCCACGGCAGATCGGGTGATAAGGGCGATACATGCAATGTCTGCATTTTTGCGCGCAACCCGGAGGATTACGAGCTGATAAAGCGGGAAGTTACCGTCGAAAAGGTCAGGGAACATTTTGGGGACATGGTCAAGGGTGAAATAATCCGATATGAGATCGAATCCCTCAAAGGCTTCAATTTCGTTATGAAGCACGCGCTTGACGGCGGAGCCACGCACTCCCTCAGGCTGGACAGTCTTGGCAAGTCCATGGCCTCTGCATTCATGAGGATGAAAATAAATAAAGACTGATGGTCCTTTGGGTACCGGTATTTTTAGAAAAATATATGCTCTGAATGAAGCTTGAGCAACCCTGTTTGAGCCGATATAAAACTAGAGATTTATGGATTGGAGAAATACATAGATGAGTCAACACTACGCTTTGGAAAATATAACGGTACTGGACCTTACCAGGGTCCTTGCAGGGCCGCTGTGCGGCGCGATACTGGGAGACCTGGGCGCCAACGTCATTAAGATCGAGATGCCCGGCGTCGGGGATGACGCCCGCGGTTACGGACCTTATATAAACGGTGAAAGCCTTTATTATGCGAACCTGAACAGGAACAAAACCGGTATCACTTTGAACCTGAAGACCGAAAAGGGGAAAGAGCTGCTGAAGAAGCTCGTGGAGAAGGCCGACGTCCTGATCGAAAACTATAGGCCCGGAGTCATGGATAAATTGGGAGTCGGGTACGATGTTCTTAAGCAAATCAACGAAAGGCTCATTTATGCTTCGGTTACCGGTTTCGGTACGTACGGTCCGCTATCCAACAGGCCGGGGTATGATATCATCTCCCAGGCGATGGGCGGGCTCATGAGCATCACGGGGCAGCCCGGAAATCCTCCGACAAGGGCTGGAAACGCAATGGGCGATGTCCTGGGCGGGCTCAACATGGCGATAGGCGTTCTTGCGGCATTGAACGCAAGAAACATCACCGGAAAGGGACAGAGGGTCGACATCTCCCTTGTCGACTGCGTCGTTGCCAGCCTGGAACAGGCCACCCAGCGTTACTTCGCTTCTGGCAAGATACCGGAACGCAGAGGAAACAGCTATGAAGCGATCGCTCCGTACGACTCATACGAAGCCAAGGATGGATACCTTGTTATAGGGTGCGGAAACCAGAAACTGTTTGAAGTTTTCTGCGATAAGATTCTGGGCAGGCCGGATCTGATAAAGGACG
>JAAYMG010000143.1 GCA_012521525.1 Clostridiales bacterium
AAGGAGGAAATGATGTGACGCAAGGCCAGGTCCTCACCATAATGAAAGAAGCTTTGCTTGTCGCCTTGAAATTGGCACTGCCCATGCTGCTCGTCAGCATAGTGATTGGCCTTGTGATAGCGATATTTCAGGCAGCGACGCAAATCCACGAACAGACACTTACGTTCGTTCCAAAGGCAATAGCCATCGCCCTGTTATTGCTTTTTCTGGGAACATGGATGTCCACGGTCCTCATAGAATTCATGCAGTACCTGTTTGACATTATGAGAAATCTAGAGGGTTACATGTGAGTATAGTTTTTAACGAGTTTACTACCTATCTGCTGGTGTTTGCGAGAATGTGCGGGATGCTGTTGACAAATCCGCTTTTCTCACGCTCAAACATTCCGTTACAGGTACGGCTGATATATGTTTTGGTGCTGTCTGTATTGATCGCTCCGGTTCTGGACAGATCGGGAATCGCAAATTTTACGGACATCGATTTTGCCCTTGCCGTGTTGCTGGAAGCCTTGACAGGGATAGCGATCGGGATCATATTTCAGCTTTTCTACTACATGCTGCTCACAATAGGAGACATTACAGACTTCAGCCTTGGCTTGTCAATGTCAAAGGTGTTCGATCCCGGAAGCGATATTCAGATGTCTATATCAGGCACGGTATTTTCCGTGATTTTTGTACTATACATGTTCACTACCAACAGCCATCTGGAGTTGATAAGGGTCTTTGCCTCCTCATACAGGATCATACCCATAGGTGTGACGGCATTCAACGCCGAATTCGGGCCCTTCCTTTCAAACCTGTTTGCCGGTTTGTTCTCCTTTTTGCTAAAGATGGCGCTGCCCTTCATGATGTCACAGTTTATCCTCGAAGCTTCTATGGGGATCCTCATGAAGATAGTACCGCAGATCCATGTCTTCGTGATGAATATCCAAATGAAACTGCTGCTGGGTTTGGGACTTATGTTCCTGCTTGCCGTACCGATATCGGCTTTTCTGGACAACTACATCTCGGTTCTGTTTTCAGGTTTTGATGCTGCTTTCAAGGTGCTGGCGCCCTCCTGATGTACGGCCGGACGGATGCGCTTCCGGCGGCATCACAAAAGATGATAGGGTTGTAATGCGGTTAACGAGGGGGGATTTGCTTTGCCGGGCGAGAAGACCGAGAAAGCCACACCTAAACGAAGGCAGGAGGAAAGGAAAAGAGGAAATATCTTTCAAAGCCGCGAAATCGTAGTCATCGCTTCGCTCCTGATTTTGTTCTACTCGCTCAGGGCACTCTCTCCGCACATTCTGAGTTCTCTTCAGGAGAATACCCGCAAGCTTATCCTGCTGACCGGAGAAATCGATGTCCTGACGATTTCGGATACCAGAAAACTTTTTTCGGACATATGCATCCTCATTGCAACGTCTGTTCTCCCGCTTTTGATTATCGGCGGACTGGTCGCAATAGTGTTTACGATGGCACAGACAAGGATGCTTGTCACAACGAAGCAGATCGGGTTCAAAATGAACAGGCTGAACCCCCTTCAGGGATTCAAAAGGATGTTTTCGGTCCGCTCCATGGTTGAGATCACGAAATCGCTGCTGAAAATCGCAATCCTCGGCTACATAATCTATATCAGCCTTTTTGATGAGATCCTGCTGCTCCCCAGATTGATGGATATGTCGATAGAAAACGCACTGTCATACGCCGGCAGGCTTATCATGTCGGTCGTAACGACCTCGGCTGCCATATTCGCCGTCATTGCTGCTCTCGACTACCTGTATCAATGGTGGGACTATGAAAGAAATATCCGCATGACAAAGCAGGAAATCAAGGAGGAATTCAAGGAGACTGAGGGGGACCCCCTCATAAAAAGCCGTATCAAGGAACGGCAGCGGGCGATATCCCAGATGCGCATGATGCAGAACGTGCCCAAAGCCGACGTGGTCATAAGGAACCCGACCCACTATGCCGTCGCTCTCCAATATGATCCGGACAAAAACAACGCTCCCGTGGTGGTAGCCAAAGGCGCGGACAAGCTCGCTCTAAGGATCATACGGGAAGCGGAAAAACACGACATAATCATAACCGAGAACAAGCCCCTTGCGCGAGCTCTTTATGAATCGGTCGAAGTGGACCGGGAGATCCCGGCGGAATTTTATCAGGCCGTGGCTGAAGTGCTGGTCTTCGTATATAACCTCAGGAAGAACAGGACAAACAAGTAAACCGGAGGAGGTGAATGGACATGAAGATTATGAAGAATGTGGTCTCGGTGTTTGTCATCGTCATCATCATGATGATCGTCATACCGCTGACCCCTCAGCTATTGGACTTCATGTTCATACTCAACCTCGCCCTTTCGCTGACGATCCTGCTTACCACCATGTATATAAAAGAGGCGCTTGAGTTTTCGATATTTCCGTCCCTGCTGCTGATAACCACATTGTTCCGCCTGGCGCTGAACGTTTCGGCGACCCGCCTTATCCTTCTGGAAAACGGCGCTGCGGGCCAGGTCATAAAAACATTCGGACAATTCGTCATAAGAAACAACCCGGTGGTAGGGCTCATCATATTCTTCATAATCGTCATAGTCCAGTTCATCGTCATTACTAAAGGGTCCGAACGCGTAGCCGAAGTTTCAGCGAGATTTACCCTTGACGCCATGCCCGGAAAGCAGATGGCGATCGACGCCGACCTCAACTCGGGCCTCATCGACGAGGACCAGGCCAGGGAGAGGCGACAGAAGATCCAGAGGGAAGCGGACTTCTTCGGATCCATGGACGGTGCTTCCAAGTTTGTCAAGGGCGATGCTATCGTAGCGATAATCATCACGCTTATAAACCTGATCGGCGGCACGATAATGGGCTTTATCAACAATGCCGGCACGTTCAGCGAGATCATGGGGATCTACCTGACTGCGACCGTCGGAAACGGCCTTATTTCCCAGATGCCCGCCCTGCTGATCTCCGTTTCTACAGGTATGATGGTGACCAGGTCGGCGTCCGAGTCCGACCTGAATACTGATGTCATTAAACAGTTCTTTTCCCAGCCCGTCGTCCTGATCATCGGTGGGATCGGGATCGGTTCGATGATGCTGATCCCTGGCTTTCCCGCGCTGCAGCTCTTAATCGTATCCGCGATCCTGACCGGAGTCGGGCTTGTGATGCGCAGGAGGATGAAGCTTGCACTTGCTTCTCCCGCGGCGCCTGAAACGAGTACGAAGGAGATAGCCAGCGAAGCGGAGTATTACAGGGACATAAGCAATGTTTATTCACTGCTATCGGTGGAGCAAATAGAAATGGAATTCGGATATAGTCTCCTGCCTTTGGTGGACGAGCAGATAGGAGGCAGTTTTATCGACAGGGTGGTAATGCTGCGCAAACAGTTTGCCACCGAGATGGGATTTGTGATCCCTTCGGTCAAGCTCAGGGACTCAAGCAGGCTGAATCCGAACCAGTACGCTATCAAGTTCAAGGGTGAAGAGATCGCGAGGGGGGATGTGCTGGTCGACCATTATCTGGCACTTGCTCCTGACGGGGTCACCGAGGAGATAGACGGGATCGAAACTACAGAGCCCGCATTCGGTATCCCTGCCAAGTGGTTCAGTGAGGACAAGCGCATAAAGGCTGAGCTTGCCGGATATACGCTCATCGATCCGACTTCAGTTATCATCACCCACCTCTCCGAGATCATCAAGAGACACGCCCATGAGCTGCTCACGCGACAGGAAGTCAATACACTTCTTGAAAACCTGAAAAAGGTCAACGCGGTGCTTGTCAATGACCTTATCCCGTCCGTCGTTCAGATGGCTGATCTGCAGAAGGTGCTTGCAAATCTCCTGCGGGAAGGCGTACCGATCAGGGATCTTGAAACCATATTGGAGACGATGGGGGACTATATGCCCGCCGTTAAGGACATAGACCTGGTTACCGAATATGTGCGCCAGGCTTTGAAACGCTCCATCACGCGCAGATTTGCAGACGCGGGGCGGATAAAAGTCGTTACACTCGATGCGCAGATCGAAAACCTGATCATGAACTCAGTCAAAAAGATGGAAACAGGTTCTTACCTCTCATTGGAACCTCAGGTCATCCAGAGTATAGTTCAGACCACGGACAACGAACTGAATAAAGTCCGGGATCTGGTGGAGCACTCGATAGTACTTACCTCACCCATAGTCAGGGTTTACTTCAAGAAGCTGATTGACCAGTTTATTCCGGATGTCGTGGTGCTGTCATTCAATGAAGTGGACAGCAACGTCCAGATCCAGGCGCTTGGCAACATATCGATGGCCGGGGCGTAACGGAAGGGGTGATATCTTATGGCCACACGTGCGAGAGCTGTCGGTTTGGACAAAAGCCCGACCGAACTGATCAAAAAATACCGTGATACGGGCGATATCGAGATAAGGAACGAGATCGTGATGCGCTACAGCTACATAGCAAAGACGGTGGCCACACAGATGCGCGGAATCACCTCCGGGTATGCGGATGTTGAAGACATCGTGAACCAGGGAATCATTGCACTGATAGATTGCGTGGAGCGTTTTGAACCCGAAAAGGAAGTAAAATTCGAGACATATGCATTCCTGCGGGTCCGGGGTGCGGTGATCGACTTTATCAGAAAACAGGACTGGCGCCCGCGGCGTCTCAAGAAAACGGCCAGGGAAGTCTCTGCCGCATATGACGAATTGTCCAACGTGCTGATGCGCGAGCCGTCAAGCAAGGAGATGTCAGAATACCTCAACATTTCGGAGGAAGAGCTCCACAGGCACTATATGGAGATTTCCAGGTCCAACGTATTGTCCTTTGAAGCCTTGCTGGAAAATGCGCTCCAAACGGAAATACTGTCCCCCGACGAGGAGGACGGAAGTTTGCCGGAGCAGACCCTGTTCAGGCAGGAGCTGGAGAAGGAGCTTGCAAAGGCAATAGATTCGCTTTCCGAACGCGAAAGGCTGGTCATCTCACTTTACTACTATGAAAACCTTAAGCTGGCTGAGATTTCGACGGTACTCGGGGTCAGCGAGTCAAGGGTTTGCCAGATCCATTCAAAAGCCATAGAAAAGATGAAAAAGACGCTGGAAGACTATATGAAAGGGTGAAGCAGATGTCGACGGGGTTCTATACTGCTGCTGCGGGAATGCTGACTCAGCAGAGGACGATCAACGTACTGGCCAACAATCTTCTCAACCATGATACCCCGGGTTTCCGCTCAGAGCGTGTCGTGACAACGACTTTTGAGCAGGAAATGCTGACAAGGATCGAAAACGGGAACACCGGAATGATCGGAAGCGGCTCACCGATCCGCATCGTGGACCAGGTCGTTTCCGATTTCGGAAGCGGTATGCTTGAGCAGACAGACCGCCCATTCGATTTCGCGATCAACGGTGAAGGGTACTTCGCAGTCCGGGGGACGGACAACATATACCTGACGAGGAACGGGGCTTTCAGCCTTGATGCGGAAGGTTACCTCGCGCTTGAAGGCATAGGCAGGGTCATAGGAGAAAACGGAGATATTTATATCGGGAGTTCCGACTTCAGCGTTACCGGGGACGGATTTATCTACGACGAAAACGGATATCTGATCAACAGGTTTTATATCGCTCCCGCACAGCAGGCCGAAGGACTGCAAAGGACCGAAAACGGGCTTTACGTTTTGGAAGGGGAGCTCGGGCCGGCCCAGCAGATCGTGCCCGAGGGTACCGAAATCATGCAATACTTCATAGAAAAATCCAATGTGGATATCAACAGGGAACTGTCACTGATCATGGAAGCGCAAAGGAATTTCCAGGCTTTGAGCAGGATACTGCAGGGTATTGACGAAATCAATCATAAATCAGCAACACAAATCGCATCGCTCTGATGACCGCGAATTTCACCCGGCATGGTTCCGATGCCGGAGATGGGGGAGACCATGAATCAGATATTTTTCACAGGCATGACCGGAATGAACGCATTCCAAAACAAACTCAATACTGCGGCAAACAACCTGGCTAACATCAATACTCCGGGGTACAAGCCCGAACAGACGCGTTTTGAAAATTTGCTGTATACTCCGATGGATATAAACAAGGAAGGAGTCTTAAGCGGAAACGGTGTCCGGCAATCCGGCCCGGCCCTGGATCTCAGCCAGGGATCACTGATCCATACGGGCAACCCGCTCGACTTCGCGATAGCGGGAGAAGGTTTTTTTGCTGTTGACAAGGAAGGTGTAACAGAATACACTAGAAACGGGGCATTTCGTGTCGATTTGCAGGGATATTATGCACGTATTGTAACAAATGACGGTTGCAGCGTCCTTGACCGCAGCGGCGTTCCCATTACCCTTGATCTCAGGGCAGGGTCAGGGCAGGTCGACTACGATTCGATCAAAGACAGGATAGGTATTTTCCGCTTTGATAACCCGTATGGACTGGAACGCACGGCTAGCGGCAGATTCGTGCCTACCGACGAGTCGGGACAGGCCTATGTTTCTTATGCTCAGGGCAAAGAAGAGGGAACCGTGGTGTTCTCAGGACATCTTGAAGTGTCTGCGGTTTCGCTCGGAGAAGAGATGGTCGACGTTATCAAGGCCCAGAGAGCATTTCAGGTGAGCGCGCGGATCGTACAGACGGCGGATCAGCTGGAGGAGATAGTGAACAACCTTCGCTAAGCTTCATGATATATAAAGAGAGGTATTACCGTTTTGACTATCATAGACTACAGTGAACTGAATGAGTTCCAGATCGATGTCCTCAGGGAGCTTGGGAATATCGGTGCGGGCAATGCGGCGACTTCACTTTCGTCAATGCTTAACTGCAGGGTGGACATAACCGTTCCGGTAGTTAAGATCCTCAGCTTCCGTGAAGTCACCGACGCTCTGGGCGGACCGGAACATACTATCATCGGATTGCTTGTGACCCTTGACGGCGACGTAACGGGCATGATCATGTTCCTCATGCAGGAAGATTTCGCCCAGATGATCCTAAGAAACCTTCTTGGAATAAAAATAGAGAATTTTGCCGATCTGGACGAATTGGGGTATTCCGCTCTCCGTGAAATATCCAACATAATGGCTGCATCATATGTAAACGCCGTATCACAGATGACAAACCTCAGGATTAATATTTCCGTTCCCGACATAAGCGTGGATATGGCAGGAGCGATATTGAGCGTGCCGGCCATATATTTTGCAGACATCAGCGACAGGATAATATTTATTGAAGACCAGTTCGAGACCGGGACCGATCATGCCTTGAGCCATGTGCTGTTGATTCCTGAAGTGGAATCGTTG
>JAAYMG010000144.1 GCA_012521525.1 Clostridiales bacterium
GTTATACACTTCCAGTATGCAAATATCTTGTCGGCATCTCTGTACCGAATTAAAGACATTTTATTCTCACGCATTGTACCATCCGGCAACACCTATGTCAATACAAATTTTGAGTTTTTATAAAAATTTTCGATATAAAACGAGCATGTCATTCCGAGATGCAATCTTCAGGTTCCTTGTCATCCCGAAGGCCCTTGAATACGGGCTGACGCATTGAGCCGCCCGGGGTTTTCATCATATATTTGACGGTGCAAACCAAAACAGGTTCTATCCATATAGCGTTCCGGTTTCCGGGCGGAACGTGTTCGAAGGGCGGATCGTCCAGTCTTCGGACCGATTTGACGATATGAAAATCGGATGTGGATATCCCGAGAGTAACATGTCCCTTATATATGAGAGACTTGTTTTCGGATCCGCATGAGCCGTATTGCCCAAGTACCAAACTGACGATGCCCGGCTCTTTTTCGATATATCCGCAGACCACGAAGTCCTCATCGATAAGGTTCTTTATTTTGATCCATTCCTTCGTGCGCACTCCGGGCAGATATCTGCTCTCCTTCTTTTTTGCGACGATCCCCTCGAGTCCGTTTTCTTCCGCCAGTTTGTAAAAAGCGATCCCGTCATTTTCTATATACCTTGAAATCGCAAGTCGTTCATTCTCCATGACGGTCTCGGCAAGCAGCCGCTTTCGTTCCATCAGAGACAGGTCCGTGACCTGTCTGTCTTTGTGATATAAGATATCAAAGGCCGTGAAGGTTGCGGGATATCTTTTGGAGGCCAAGCCTATCTTAAAAGGATCACTTGTCAGGGACCGCCGCTGTATCTCAAAGAAGTCCGGTTTCCCATCCCTGACGATTATCAGTTCTCCGTCCAGGATGCATCGGGTCCTTACACGGAGATGTAAATCCGACAATTCCGGAACCTTCATTATCATTTTCATGTTGCGCTTGTTGCGCAGGTCCGTCCCGTTCCCGTCAAGATACGCAAGGCACCGTTCGCCGTCAAGCTTGAGTTCGAAAATGTGGTCGGGACTGTCAAAAGCCTGTCCGCTGCTTCCGATAAGCATGGGACGGATGTTCTTATATACGAATAAGTCCTCCATGATCTATGCGCCTTTTGTTTTGCGGGTGCGGGTGGTTTTCGTCCCGGTGTCTGACGGCTGTCCGCCTGCCTCCATGCCCTCATTGTCCGGAGGTTCTTTTTTTGCCGCAGTCGATCCGGCGCTTCGGGATTTGGATTTCCTGCTGCCCGCTGTATCCTGCTCACCGGCTGCTGCCGAGCCCTTGTCTTTCCTGGCCTGCTCAAGGCTCGCTTTAAGGGCATCCATGAGATTGACGATATTGCCACTGGCCTCGGGTTCCCTGGCAACGACCTCTTTTCCGGCGATCTTAGTTTCGATCAATTCCTTCAGCCTTACCTGGTACTCA
The DNA here is from genome assembly GCA_012521525.1 of Clostridiales bacterium. Classification (GTDB taxonomy): domain Bacteria; phylum Bacillota; class Clostridia; order Oscillospirales; family JAAYOS01; genus JAAYOS01. Next base: position 1,428 of record JAAYMG010000144.1, read on the forward strand.
TCCTTGTATGCCGACGGATCGAAGGGGGAATCCATCGAACGGATGAGCATTTTTGCCATATCCAGCTCCTGTTCAGAGACTTCCGGCCTGTTATACGCCTTCTGGAGTTCTTTGACCTCGTCTTCGTAAAACATGGTGGAGACCAATATGCCGTCTTCGCGGGGGATTATTGCAAGGAGAGTCTCCCTTGAGCCCATGACTGTCTTGCCTATAGCGATTTTCTGTTCATCCATGAGCGCCTTTCGAAGCAGTTCGAAAGCCTTTTCCCCGCCTGGCTCAGGTACTGCCTGGTAGCACTTGTCGTAGTAAACGGGAGAGATCTGGTTCAACTGCGCGAAATGCATTATGTGGATGGATTTGTCCTTTTCAGTCTTGATCTTTTCAAGGTCTTCTTCGGTTATGATCACATAGTGGTCGGGATCGTACTGGTAACCCTTCACAATGTCATTGCCGGACACTTCTTTTCCGCAATGGCCGCATGTTTTCTTGTATCTTATCCGCTCATGGTCGTCCTTGTGAAGCTGATTGAACCTGATATCGTTGTCCTGTGTAGCGGTATAAAGCGAGATCGGTATCGCAACCAGTCCGAATGAGATCACGGTTTTGTGTGCTACAGCCATCTTGGCCCTCCATTTTCGATTCTCGGATGTTAATATTATTTCAGGAGCAGGCATTTAACATACGATTTGCAACAAGAAGTTAACATATGGGGTATATAATACGATATTTGCATTTTGCTTTATTTATATTAATAATGCAGATGCGGCGGGAATACAGACAGAAAACAGACTAAAGAATACAGATCGGTGAATCAGATCAGAAAATACGGATAAGAGTTTGCAAGATTAGAACTGGGGACGATATACACAAAAGCGGAGTTGAAAAGTATCAGGGACTGCTGTCTGAAGAACGGACTTTTGCTTTATATGGACGGGGCCAGGATCGGAGCCGCGCTGACCAGCAGTATA
>JAAYMG010000145.1 GCA_012521525.1 Clostridiales bacterium
CAGCATCAGGCAGCACGGTATCATACAACCGATAACCGTTCGCCAGGTGGATAAAGGTCTATACCAGATAATCGCGGGAGAACGCAGATGGCGTGCGTCCAGGATGGCAGGACTCAAGGAAATCCCGGCCATTGTCATCGAGGCGGACGACCTGAAGTCCGCGGAGCTTGCGATGATCGAAAACCTGCAGCGTGAAGATCTCAATCCGATAGAAGAAGCGGAAGGTTATCGCACTTTGATGACAACTTATAAACTGACGCAGGAGGAAGTAGCGGAACGCGTAGGCAAATCTAGGCCAGCCGTAGCCAATTCCGTGAGGCTCCTGTCTCTGGACCCGTATGTGATTGAGCTGCTGCGTAACGGAAGTTTATCTACGGGGCATGCACGCCCATTGCTTGCGCTGCCCGCAGAAAAACAGAAAGCGTTAGCAGATCGGATAGTATCCCAGAATTTGTCCGTTCGCCAGGTTGAGGCCCTGGTGAAAAAGGTCCTGAACAGCATAAATGATGACCAGCCGGACGACAAGGATCAGCAAAAGGGGATCACAGTCGATTATATCGACGTCCTGCAAAGGGAACTTGGCGACAACCTGGGGAGAAAAGTCAAGATCGTAAGCGGAAAGAAGAAGGGGCGCATAGAGATAGAATATTACGGCAATGACGATCTGAGCCAGCTTGTGGAATTGCTGATGGCCTTAAGGGCTGACTGATAAATGAATGGGAGGTGCCCATAAAGTTTTGGACAAGGCGAAGAAATTGACCGGTAACAAGCAATCGTTCGGAAAGCCGGAAAGCGGCAGTGCGACAGGGAAAGCAAACCCCGGGGAACGGGGAAATGATAAAAATGATACAGGCAACGGACAAGGCAGGAAAAATTTCCTGTTTGTGTATGCAATGACACTGATGTCTATCGCTTTTATTTTGGTACTGCTTTCCTATTTCAGCACCATCAGGGCGAACAGGTCCCAAATCGAAAGCCTCAGACAGGCAAATGAAGAGTACACGATCAGTGCGATGAAAAACATACAGAGCCTGCAGGATGAGAACAAGGATCTGAAAGCGATCTCGGAAGACCTTACACAGCAGATCAAATTGCAGGCTGAAAAAATAGACGAGCTTGAAAAGGCATATGCAAGGACTATACAGGAAAATGAAACGCTGAAGGAACAAAACAGGCTCGCTGCCGATGAACTGAATAAACTTAAGAGTATTGTTGAAGTCAGTGCCGCTGCCAACCATATTAATGAACTTTACACAAACAGGGAATACTCGGAAGCGGCATATGAAATTTACCGGCTGGAAGGTTCGAACGAGAACCTGGTCAGGGAAGTTCTTTCACAGGAAGAAAACCACGGGATGTTTGATTCCCTGATCGAAAGATATTATAAAACCCGGGCACAATTGGAGAAGAAAGGGTACATGGATCCCGAAAAGATCAAAAATTGGTATGATGAGAACCTGGCTTCTGAATCTGACAACCATTGAGACATTCAACATATCTTTATGATCATCAAGGAGTGGGAGCAATGCTTGATATAAGAAGAATAAAGGAAAACCCCGAAGAAGTGATCAGTCTCCTTGCGGCAAAGGGTAAGGACGCCGAATATGAGGTCGGAAGGATATTGGAGCTGGACTCGGAGCGGCGTACCCTCATACAGGAAACCGAGTCACTAAAGGCCGAGCAGAACAAGGTCAGCAAACAGATCCCGCAGCTGAAAAAGGAAGGCAAGGATACGACAGAGATCATGTCTCGCATGAAGAGCATATCCGAGACCATAAAGTCAAACGATCAGGTACTCCGGGATACCGAACAGCAGTTGCGGGACCTGATGCTTAGCCTACCGAACCTTCCCGACCCCGATCTGGCACCGGGAGGCAAGGAGAACAACCAGGTGATCTCGGTCAGCGGCAAAAAACCCGAGTTTGACTTTGAGCCTAAAAACCATGTAGATCTGTGCACCGAACTGGGGCTTATAGATTATCAAAGGGGAGCAAAGCTCTCGGGAAGCGGCTTCTGGGTCTATAAAGGTATGGGGGCTCGGCTTGAATGGGCATTGCTCAATTACTTTATTGATACACATATTGCCGACGGATATGAGCTGATGTTGGTCCCGCACATGCTGAACTATGATTCCGGACTGACAGCAGGCCAGTTTCCGAAGTTTGAGGACGACGTTTTCTGGCTCGAAGGTGATGATGACAGGAGAAGGAAGCTGTTCATGCTGCCTACGGCCGAAACTGCCCTTGTGAGCCTCCACAGGGACGAGATCCTCGATGAAAAGGAACTCCCGAAAAAGTATATCGCATATACCCCCTGTTACCGCCGTGAAGCAGGAAGCTATCGTGCGGAAGAACGGGGAATGATCCGCGGTCACCAGTTCAACAAGGTTGAGATGGTACAGTATACGACGCCGGAAGGTTCGGACGAAGCCTTTGCCGAATTGGTTCGCAAAGCGGAGGCCCTGGTATCCGGACTGGGTCTGCATTATCGCACGGTAAAGCTGGCTGCGGCTGACTGCTCCGCATCAATGGCCAGGACCTATGACATTGAAATATACATTCCGTCAATGGCAGGTTTCAAGGAAGTATCTTCCGCTTCAAACGCCAGGGACTATCAGGCACGCAGGGGACAGATCCGATACAGGAGATCGGATAACGGGAAAATAGAGTTCGTCCACACCCTGAACGCATCCGGACTTGCAACATCCCGCGTTTTGCCTGCCATCATAGAGCAGAATCAACAGAAAGACGGATCGGTGGTCGTCCCCGAGGTGCTGCGCAAATACATGGGCGGAGTAGAGGTCATAAAATAGTAACC
>JAAYMG010000146.1 GCA_012521525.1 Clostridiales bacterium
AACGGCTCTGTACACCGCCTTTTTGCGAATTACTTCTCCTGACCGTTTCCTCGGCGGATGAAATGAGCGCAATGAAAGCCGCGCTTCGTACCGGAGAGTTTATCAGGGACCTGGTCAGACGCCACGGTGCGGATATAAGGGTATTGGGTCCGACTCAGGCTTCGGTCTATCGTGTCAGGAACCGGTATCGCTTCCAGATAACATTGGCCGCTTCGGACAGCAATTTGGCCTGTAAAATCGTCTCACTGACGATAAAAATGTTCAACAAAGAGAAGAGTTTCAGAGACTGCAATATAACTGCGGATTTTAAACCCAACAGTCAATCCTGATATGTATGATTGAAGATTCGGAGGTTGCTGAAATGGCAATAAGAAATATATTAAAAGACGACGACCCCACACTGCGCAAGAACTCAAGGGAGGTCACCAGGTTCGATGCCAGGCTCCACCAGCTCCTGGATGATATGAAGGAAACCATGGAGGATGCGGACGGTGCCGGGCTTGCCGCCCCGCAGGTGGGAGTATTGCGCAGGGTCGCGGTCGTCGCAACACAGGACGGTATAGCCGAGCTTATAAACCCCGAGATCATTGGAACCGAGGGTGAGCAGGAAGGACTTGAAGGATGTTTGAGTTTTCCCGGCCTGTATGGCATCGTAAAGAGGCCGGCTAAGGTCACCGTTCGTGCCCTGGACAGACATGGAGAAGAATTCACGCTGACAGGTGAGGGGATCGTTGCCAGGGCATTTTGCCATGAGATCGATCACCTGGACGGCATCGTTTTTACCGAGAGGGCCGAACGCATCCTGACACCCGAAGAACTCGAGGAATTGATCGGGTCAAGAGATGATGAAGCTGACGGGTCGGACAGGACATAAACACGATGACAAAGACTGAAACCGTGTAAGGAAATGCAAATGCCATAGGACATTTGCGAATATCCAAATAAGTGAGGTAAAACATGAGAATACTGTTTATGGGCACGCCCGAGATCGCTGAGAAATGCCTGGAGACACTCTGCGATGCCGGGCTGGATATAGCCGCAGTATTTACCCAGCCGGACAGGCCGAAGGGGCGCGGCATGGTGTTGACGCCGCCTCCTGTAAAGGTCTTTGCGCAGCGCATGGGGATCGATGTATACCAGCCGAAAAAACTGCTGAAGAGTATGGACATAATATCGTCGATAGATCCGGAACTGATCGTAGTGGTTGCATACGGAAAGATATTGCCAAAGCAGGTATTGGACTATCCCAAATACGGCTGCATCAACCTCCACGCTTCCCTCCTGCCGAGGCACAGGGGAGCATCCCCGATCCAGGCGGCGATCCTGGCAGGGGATGAAGTCGGCGGGGTCACCACAATGTACATGTCCGAGGAACTTGACGCCGGGGATATTATTTTCATGGAAGAAACACCGATCTATGATAACGATACGGGCGGCACGCTCCATGACCGGTATGCCGACATCGGAAGCAGGCTGCTGCTGAAAACGATAAGGGCTATCGAAAAAGGTGAGGTCCATCGCACGCCTCAAAACCACGAGCTTGCCACATTCTGCTCCCCGATAAAGAAGGAGGATGCAAGGATCGACTGGACCCGTTCGTCAAAGGAAATCAGGAATCTGGTCCGTGCCTACAATCCGTGGCCTGTTGCCTATACGGAGATAAACGGACGCATGTTGAAGATATATGCCGTGGAGATAGGCTCCGCAGAAAGAAAACCCGGCTCCGCGCCAGGCGATGTGTTGTCGGCGGGGGAACGGGGCATAGAGATCGCAACCGGAGACGGGTCGGTTTATATCACCGAACTGCAAACGGCCGGAAAGCGGAAGATGACCGCTGCGGAGTATTTAAGAGGCAACAGTATTTAGCTTTTGCTACGGCAGTTGAATGGATTGCATCATATGCGATAACGTCACTGCTTGGAGGTGAGACAGATGCTTTACGACCCCTATTATGTGATCCTGGTATTGCCGGCGATTTTACTGGCGATGATAGCTCAAAGTGCTGTTCGGTCCG
>JAAYMG010000147.1 GCA_012521525.1 Clostridiales bacterium
CGCAGTCGACAATGCGTCACCCAATCCCGAGTCATTAACAAGTACTGTTACTGACTCATAGTACGTTGGCGGCATCAGCGTGTCGGGGTTTATTATATGACCATATCTTTCACCGTTAACGATATAGTACCTTTCATAACTTCCGCTCGTTATAAGCGACATGTCTGCAATTGACAGCAAAACCAGGTGTTTTTTAGAGCTCTCAAGGTCGGGATTTTGCACACCTACTACCCAGTTCCCGCGGTCATTGCCCCTGTCACCTATGGCCCGAACGTTGCCTCCGGCACTGATGATCATATTCGTTATCCCATTTTCCTCGGCAAGCCGTGCAACCTTTTCGACCGCATATCCTTTTGCCACGGCACCGACATCCAGTCTCATACCGGGGTCGGAAAGATATACCGTCGATTCTTTTTCATCAATTATTACCTTATCGATGTCCGTATGTTTTGAGGCTTCCAGTAATTCTTCCATCGGTGGCAAAGAAGCGTTTTCTGGTTCATTCACACCGGCTTCGCGATAGTCATGCCAGATTCTTAGAACAGGACCCATTGCTATGTTTATTTTGCCGTTGGTTACCTCGTATACTTCTCTTGCGAACAGAAGCAGGTCGATTATTTTTTTGTCGACCTTGACGGGCTCGACACCAGCTTTGTCGTTTATGGTCTTGATGTTATTGAATTCGTAGTCGTTATAAATGTCAAACAGTTCGTGGTAGAGCTTCATATTGTCATATATGAACTCCACGTCCTCGGTAAATGACTCCTCGCTGTCAGAATAACCTACGATCTTTGTGACGGTATTGAACAGCAAAAGAAACTCCGCTTCAAAACGCTTTTGCCCTGCCTTGCAGGAAGTAAGGCAGGCAAATGTCGAAAACACTAAAATCACAGCAATAAAAAAAGGGAATATCTTTTTCAATGAAATGCACCTCTGAGCAAATGGGAGCAGTAAGCGAAACTGCCCCCATTTGTTTCTCAGTAAAAATGATTTTTCAGCTATTAACTGACCTGTATAAATTACTTACTTAGCGTTGGAAACAGCCTTCTCAACTGCTCCGATCATGCCGTCGATGCTGACTGTGACAGAGGATGTCAGATCGCTGGAAGTCGCTTTGTTGCTTTCGTTGACAGCAATGCCGGTAACTTGTGATAAGGTCTTGCCGACCACATACTTAGCAAATGCATCGGCCTGCTCGTTCCACTCTTTGCCTATGCCGGAGGCGCTCTTCATTCCATACCTCTCGCCGAGCTCTTGCTTCGTCTCATATGTCTGATTCTTATCGGATGTAATCTTGCCGCTGGCATCAAAGTTTACACCAATCTGAGAAGCATCGATGATGCAGCTTGTGATCTTTCCTTCCGAATTGACAGTGACTGCCGCATAGTGGCTGTAAGCCTGGGCAAGGCCGTCTTTTTCACCCGCGTCGGCAGATTTGCCAAGGTTCGTAACTATGCCAAGGCCAAGCTTGTCACCCTTCTTAGCACCGAGGCTTTGAGCATTGTTTGCGGCCTTCTCGATCGCTTTGATATAGTCGGAGACGTTCATGGTAACGGATGTGGTCAGGTCGGCTTCCTCAGGATATCCGCTCTCATTGACCTTGATCTTCTTCACCTGATCCACTGTTTTACCCGTTACATACTCAGCCAGGGCATTCGCCTGTTCGTACCATTCCTTGCCGATACCGGAAGCTTTCTTCATTCCGTACTCTTCTTTCTTCTCCTGCTTCGACTTTATCTCGGCATTGGGGTCGGCAGTGATCTTGCCTTCCGCGGAGAAGCCGATCACGGTCTGGGCTGAGTCGATGTAGCAATTGACGATCTTGTTGTCCTTGTCGACGGTTACAGCGACGACTACGGAATCAACCTGACCCGCTCCGTCCCCTTCTCCTGCATCCTTGGACTTGGCAGTTGAAGAAATCACGGCCAGTCCGGTCTTCAGCTCATCGCCGGCTGTCCCTTTTTGTGTGTTGCAACCAGCAAGCAGGGCTGCTATTAAGATAGCGCACAGCATCAAGGCAAAAGCTTTTTTCATAATTAACCTCAACTTTAAACTGATAATTTATATTATTACCCAACCCTTTTCAGAGCCGGGATAATAACCCTTAACAATGTTGCCGTTGCCGTACCCGCGACGACTCCGGATATCAGCAGGACAGGAAAATACGCTAACGTATAAATGGATGTGTAAATAAAAGCGACTGCGACAAGCTGCCCGATATTGTGAAAAATCGAACCGAAAATGCTCAACAAAAAGTATGATAATCTGTTGCCGAATATACACATCAGGGCTATCATGATCATCAGGGACAGGAACCCCCCGCTGAAGCTCAGCAGACCGGCTATGACGCCTCTTGTAGCCATGGCAAACATCGATTTTAATACCGCAATGGCAAAAGCCTGTCTTTTTCTCAGGAAGAAAAGCGCGTACATCACAGCTATGTTCGAAAGCCCGAATTTTACACCCGGAACCGATGGGATCAGCACAGGCATGTTGTTTTCCACGATCGAAAGAATAAGTGCCATTGCAAACAGAAGCGCCGACAGGACTAGAGATCTGGTCTTTTTTGAAGTCGTTTCCTCTCTGATCGAGTTTATATCCAAATTTTCAGACATTCTGTTCTTCTTATCCATTCAAGACCCTTATCCAGTCCAACGATATCAGGGATATCAATATCATGCAATTGATGTAAGACCCAAACTTCAAACTATCTGATGATAATGTCGACATCGTCCGCTTCCCGGTCTCCCGCAGGAACTATCTTGATCAGTACTCCGTTTGGCAGACAGGCGGCGCTTTCGCCGATCATCGTAAGCTTTCCGGTCAGTATGCAAATCTTGTCCGGACAGTCGGAAGCTTCAAAGAAGATGCTTCCGTCCGCTTCCTGGCGGATAACGACATTTGGAGCTTCGGCTACGTTTACGGTCCCGGAAATGCCCTGCTTTAACTCAACTACCTTGACCAGATTCCCGTAGTAGTATATTTCAGCCTTTGCCGGCCTCTCCGAGAAAAAGTACCTGTAACCGATCAGGCCCGAAATGCCTATGGCCAGCATAACAAGTATTACGATCAGATCGGATTTTTTGAAAAATTTCATTACTCACCACATAACCTGCCGCTCAAGCTGCCAAGCCATTGGCCCGCATTTATATCGGAAACAGACCGCTCAGAAAGATCGATATAGTGACCGTACCCATTATAAGCAAATAATTCTTAATTGCAACGGGAAATGTTTCCATCTTATCCTGCTTTTTGAAGAAGACCATGATGTTCTTCTGGACAGGGATCAGAACTACCAGGGACAACAGGCATAACGGAGAAAGGATGCCGGTCACTACCATCACAACGACCGATAAAAATGCCAAATAATAGAGCGCGGCAAAGACATACAATGACCTCTTGCCCAAATAGTAAGGCAGCGTATAGCGTTTTACGGTTATGTCCTTTTCGAGATCACAAATATTATTAGCAAGCATTATATTCGCAGTGGTACAAAACGGGGGTATCGAAAGAAGTATCAGCGAAACGAAAGGCCAGATCTGCAGTCTCAGGTCCAACGCATCCCGGCTCACAGCAAAGGTAAGAAAATGTCCTTCCGGCATATTGATGTACAGAACAAGAAACGGGATTGCAAAGCCATAAAAAAAGCCTGAAAAGATCTCACCAAGAGGCTGTCTTGAGATAGGAATTGGACCATAGGTGTATAAGACACCAAAAGCAAAGCACAATACGCCGACAACCAAAACAACCACATCGGTCAGATAAAACAGATACAGTCCGCATGCAGTGCTCAGCACAAAGAGGACATAAATAATCAATAGGGCAATACTCCTTTTGAACTGGAGCTGCTGGTGGTTCGTTTTTGTGTCAATGTAATTGTTGATGGCTGTCGTCGTAAGATCGAACAGGAACATCCCAAGGAAAAATACGGCCGTTCGCAACGTGTCTATCGGCTGCCCGATAAAAAACAGGTAGGACAGCGTCATCGCAAAAGCAAACAGGCTCGTTATTTTCGTTGTGATCTCTACATATTTAAGAAAGCGCCTTATCAAATCGATCACTACCTCTTTTTGGTGCCGTGGTAAGCCTTGTCCAGTATTTCCATCAGATAATGACGTTTCTCTTCGGTCATATCAAGCCTGTCAATGACCTTTACCGCCTTATCATAATACTTTCTTGCGACGACGCGGGTCTGCTTAATTCCTCCTGCCCCGATCACAAGACGGGCGAGTTCGGTTTTGGACAGTGCATTTTGGGCAGCCTTGACTTTCAGTCCATGCTCATTGGCGAACGCAAAAATAAGAGGCAGCGTTATGACTCCCTGTTCAAAATCCGACCGGACCGTTTTCCTTGCACTCGCCTCAGTGTCCTCATAGTCTATACAGTCGTCCGTCAGTTGAAAGATCATCCCCACATAACGGCCGAGCCGCATATAGTCACGGTGGACCGATGTGTTTTCAGAGATTATTACTGCGCCTGCCAGGAAAGACGCCTCAAACAAGGCTGCAGTCTTGCCGGATATGATTTTGAGATACTTGTAAACGGACAAATCAAGATTGCCGTTGTTGATGTGCTGATTGAGTTCCCCGAGGCAGATCCTGCTTACATAGTCCGGGAAATTGAACTTTACATAGTTCTCCGCGTTCTCTACACCGGACGCTGTCCTCAGTGCAAGGGCAAGCAGATAATCCCCGCATATGATCGCGGTCTTGCGCCCGTACTTCCTATGGAGCGTGACTACACCTCTGCGCACTTCCGCATCATCAATAACATCGTCGTGTACAAGGGTCGCCAGATGGAGGATCTCCACGGCGGCGGCAAGTTTGACCGCATTTGGGTGGACATTGTTGCTCATGTCCATCGAGCAGGCGAGCAGCGATTTAGCACGGATAAACTTCCCGCTTGCCTTCCTTATGTGCTCCAGATAACGTCCAATCAAAGGCGGAGAAGCTGACAGTGCTTTGTCAACTTCTCTCTTCGTCGCTTCAAAAGCCTCCAGATAGGAAAGCTGATAGGTGCGTTCCTCGATTTCTACAGATTTATTCACAGGCTGATTAATCATTATATAGATAGCTCTTCCTTACAAATGGTATTCTCTTCCACAGTTTCTTGAGGTACGGCATCACATAGTAGTCAAGTCCGAGAGTTCTGCCTCCTCCGATCAATACGGCAACTGCGGCAAAAATCATCCAGAAAGTCCCGAGATAAAGACCTGTCGTGGAAACAAACATAAGCTGCAGCACAAGGGAAAAAGCTGATGCAGGCATCGTGAACAGGCCGCCGATCATGGCCAGACCTATAAGTATCTCAGCCACAACTATAAAACCTTGCATGAAAAGCTGCATTCCGTTATTGGGCAATACGAGTTTATTTATGAAATCGTTCAGCAGAGGGATATCAAGCTTGAATGCGTAATCACCGAGTGTGGCCGCAGCAGGATCGGTCCCGCATACAAATATCGTCCTGAATAATCCTAACCAGTTGATATTGAAGATGACCTCTCCGGCCGACTGCACTGCAGCGCCGGTCGCACCGGTCACTGCATCGGCTACGGCACCGGTAGCACTGGTCGCAGCATCTGCAGCCGTAGAAGCAGAGGTAGAGACACCGTTAATTATGCTCTCATACCAGGCATTGGCACCGCCGAAAAATGCCGAAAGTTTTGGGGAAGTAAACCAGCCTTCTATCGCCTTCATAACGCCTTCGAACACCCAAACCGCCCCGAGCCACACTCTTAGCGGCATCAGCAGAAAGCTGGGAGTCCGGTTCGAGAAGTGACCTCCGACAAAGCTGCGTCTGTTGCGTATGGTAAAGATCTCATGGTACAAATAGCTGAAGATCTTGTTCCATCCCAAGACCTGGGCAAAATATACGATGTTTATAAAGTGCTTGGTAAACATCGCGAAGAAGGATGGCAGGTTTATCATCCTGTTGGGCAAGCCGACTCTTGCAACACCGAACCTGCCTCCGATGCATACCATTACTCCGTGGAATTTGGGTTTATACTCTTTGAGTTCTCCCTGTCCTGTTACGGATGCGAATATGTTGTGAGCAATGATCTTGGCGCAGTTCTCACAATTTTCGACCATCTGTGGGACCGGATCCTTCTCCCCTTCAGGGATATAGAACATGTTGTCCCCGGCAACGTAAACAGATTCGTCATCAAGCGAACGGCAATAAGCATCGGTCTTTATGCGTCCGCGTCCCGCAGACTGAAGCTGCTTGGAAGCTTCCGCCGTTATATCGGCACTTTCGATACCGGCAGTCCATATGACGGTGCCTGCCATTTTACGGATCACATTGCCGTCTTTTTTGAGCTCTATAAAGTCTTTGCCGATCTCGCATACGTTTGTGCCCAGCATCACTTCGACGCCCATTTTCCTGAGACGCCTTTCCGCCTTTTGGGACAGCTTCTCGGGAAGGATCGGCACCACCCTGCTCAATGCGTCAACGTTTACGATAGTAACCTCGTCCCTGGCGATTTCAAACTTTTCGCACAGGAACGGTACATATTCGGCAAGCTCGCCCGCCATTTCGACGCCGGTGAAACCTGCGCCCACAACGTAAAATGTAAGCAGTTTTCTCCTGTCGGCCTCATCTGACAACCTCGCAGCCTTCCGGAATACGTCCAGGATGCGATTTTTCAGGATCACCGCGTCATCGTATGACCAAAGCTTGTAACTGTTTTCCTCAGCGCCGGGTACGCCATAAAAAGTTGGCTTGGACCCTGCGGCCAAAACCAGATAGTCGTACGGATAGTTGCCCGAAACACCTTTTACCGTCTTGCTCTCATAATCCACCGAGACAGCTGTATCAAGCTTTACGTTGACCTTCCTGCCGGCAAACATTTTTGCAAGGCTTATCTTTATACTATCCTCATCTACACGGCCAGCTGCCACCTCATGCAGCTCCGTCAGCATCGTATGGAACGGGTTTTTGTCTATCAAGGTAATGTTTACTGTATCGTTCTTCTTAAACTTCTTCGAGAGTTTTTTTGCTATCAAAACCCCGGCATAACCTGCACCCAAGATTACGATATTCTTCAAAATATGGACCTCCCTGATGAATGTGGGACAAAATTATTGTGGGACAATAATAGCACATTACTATGACA
>JAAYMG010000148.1 GCA_012521525.1 Clostridiales bacterium
TCGGCGTATAAAAATACGCACAAGAATAGAAGCCGTCTCAGATATTCGGAAACAGCTTCTTTTGACCGGCATTCAGTTTTCTTCTGGTTTGGATTCAAAAGTGATCCCGGTTACATGGACATTGACTGATTCAACGGTCAGTCCGGTCATAGACTCCACAGCGGATATAACCGCGTTTTGCAGTTTTCCGGCCACTTCAGGTATCTTGTATCCATACTTGATGTTTATATATAGATCGATGATAACGGTTTGGCCGACTATTTGGATCTTCACGCCTTTTGTAAGGTTCTTCTTTCCGAGGAGCTCGGCCAGGTCAACGCCCGCAGGGGCATTCAGACCAGCCACTCCTTCCACCTCACCTGCTGCCAAAGCCGAAATCGAGGCCAGGACGTCTTCAGATATATTTATACTTCCGCTGTCTTCCCGGTTGGTATAGTAGTCTCTGTTCTCGGACATGGCTTATACACTCCTCCTGATTGAGATACAGGAACAGTATATCATAAAATCCCGAAAAAACAAATCTTTTCTTTTATTCACTGTTCAGTTCACGATTCAACTCACTATTCGGCCACTTCGATTATTTTGATATCATTTGCGGAAAGTCCGGTCTCGCTTATCACGATATCCTTGATGCGGCTGACATCCTCAGCCTGAAGCTTCCCGCCTGCGGCCGACACTACGACGTCTATGCTGCCGTCCTCACCTATGAACGCGACGCACTCACGGAATCCTTTGGCTTTGATCAGGCTTTCTATTTGAGCTTCGGTTATTGCGTTTTTAGCCAGCACGCTCATGACCTGGGCAGCCTGATCGCGTTCTTCCTGGGAAAGTGACTCGTTTCCGACGGACTCGCGGAGGATCTCAAGCGAACTGTCCCTTGCCAGCTGACGATTCAGCCTTGCCGTCGCAAAATAGTCCGACTCGGCAGACACGTTTGCCAGTGTGTCTTCTCCGTCCGAAATGTCGTCAAGGACCATGTTGTCGCTTTCACCTTCCATTACGTCTTCACCGTTGGAATCCACCTGTGATACGATCCCTTTCTTATCCTGGTCTTCAAGGCCGGCCTCGGAAGCCGCTTCCCCTCTTCCGTATGACCAGTTGAGGTAGACCGCGACACAAACAAACAGGATAACTGTAGCGAGAACAGCGTTTTTCTTCCATACCTTCATGCGCATAACAACACATCCTTCCATGTATTATTTGCTTTTTCTGCTCAGCACGGTTATTTTATCGCTCGACAAACCCGTCAATGCTTTCATGGCATTTATCACCCTCAGCTTGACTGAAGCGCTCTCGCCGTTTTCGCAGATGACGAGAGCCCCCCTGTACTCGGGGTAGATCTTCTTCTTCACGACAGCCTGCTGGTTTCCCGAACCGATCGATATGACGACAGTTTCGGTGATGACCCTGTTGTCCGTATTGTCCGAAGATACTGAGGACTGGCTGTCAACATTGGTCTGATAAATTGTTTCTATCGATGTATCAAGTGTCAGGATCACCTCCGTCCTTCCAACACCTGCTGCCTCTGAAAGTGCTTTTGCTATCCGCTGCTCTTCCTTCTCAAGCGAAAACAGTTCAGGCGTCTGCACCTGCTGGGGTGTCTTCTTTTCGCCGCCCGAAATGCTTGGAAGCAGCAGGAGAAGCATTCCTGCGGCTATAATGATTAACACGTACTTGTATCTGTCGAATACTTTTTTGATACTGCTCAGAAAATCAACCTTCATCTTCGACCAGTCTCCATTCCTGATTTTCCTCATCA
>JAAYMG010000149.1 GCA_012521525.1 Clostridiales bacterium
AACTTCAGAAATATGTGATCAACGAAAATAACGAATAGCGTTGAAATGACTTGATTGGATGGATAGGAAATGTTGCAGATACTTCTGGGAGCCGTATCACTGGGATTACTTTGGGCTGTCATGACTATAGGGGTATATATCTCCTATAGGATATTGAATATTGCTGATTTGACGGTTGAAGGCAGCATCGTAATGGGCGGAGCGATCGCCGCGAAGGCGATCACTTCTGGTGTAAACCCTTACATAGCGGTTTTGCTCGCGATCTTTGGGGGAATGGCCGCGGGCCTCGTCACCGGGCTGCTCCATACAAAGCTTAAGATCCCCGCGCTGCTCTCGGGTATCCTGACGATGATAGCATTATACTCCATCAATCTAAGGATCATGGGTAAGGCCAATATCTCCCTGCTGAAGATCGACACAGTCTACACGGTCTTCACAGACATGGGGCTTAACGATGTCTATGCAGTTATTGCATTAGGTGTTATATGTGTGCTGGCGCTGATCTGCGTCCTTTACTGGTTTTTCGGGACCGAGATCGGATGCGCGATACGGGCAACGGGAAACAACCCGCAGATGGTAAGGGCCCAGGGAGTGAACACCGATACCACGATCATTATCGGTCTTGTGATAAGCAACGGACTTGTGGCTATGAGCGGTGCTCTGATCGCACAGAGCCAGAGGTTTGCGGACGTTCAGATGGGAATCGGATCCATCGTGATAGGGCTTGCTTCTGTCATTATAGGTGAGGTGCTGTTCGGCAAGTACCAGTTCTTCAAAAGGCTTATATCCCTTGCGTTGGGAGCAATAACATATCGCGTGATAATCGCTTTCGTCATGAAGCTCGGAATGCCCGCAAACGACCTCAAGCTCTTTACCGCCATCACTGTGGCGATCGCTCTTTCGGTGCCGATGCTGGAATCGCGCCTGAAGTTGTTTTCAAGGATCAGGAAAGGGGCTGACAAGATTGTTGGAGATTAAGGGCATAACGAAATGCTTCAATGCCGGGACAGTCAATGAAAAAGTGGCATTGAGGAATGTCAGTCTCACATTGGAAAAGGGCGACTTTGTTACCGTTATCGGCGGAAACGGATCCGGAAAATCGACGCTGCTTAACTGTGTTGCCGGTGTCCATTTGGTCGACGAGGGGTCGATCCATATCGACGGCGTAGACGTGACAAACATGAGCGAGCACAAACGCGCCGCCGTACTCGGAAGGGTCTTCCAGGATCCGATGGTCGGGACAGCTTCAAACATGGGGATCGAAGAAAACCTCGCACTGGCGCTGAGACGCGGACAGAAGCGCGGGCTTGCCTGGGGGATCAGCAAAAAGGAACGCGAAATGTACAGGGAATTGCTGAAACCACTGGGGTTGGGTCTTGAAAACAGGCTGAGCACAAAGGTGGGACTGCTGTCGGGAGGGCAGAGACAGGCTTTGACGCTCCTGATGGCGACGATAAAAAAGCCGAAGCTGCTCCTGCTCGATGAGCATACCGCGGCTTTGGACCCGAAAACCGCCGCCAAGGTCCTCGAAATAAGCGACCGGATAATAAATGAGAACAACCTCACCACACTTATGGTGACCCACAACATGCGGGACGCCATCAGGCATGGGAACAGGCTGATCATGATGTATGAAGGGCAAATAGTGCTCGATATCAGGGGCGAAGAAAAGAAAAAACTTACGGTAGAGGACCTTCTGCATCAGTTTGAAACTGCCAGCGGGGAGAAGTTCGCAAACGACCGCGCACTCCTTTCATAGTAATGAAAGTGGGACATGGACAGATAACATGTCCCACTTTGTGTTTCCTGATATAAGGCAGAGGAACAGTCCATTTCATGTTCATTTGCTAAGCATAGATGATGAAGGTTCGGATCCCTGGTCTAAGACCGAAACAGTCAATCAAGACTGACGAAATAAGACAGAAGACAGCGAAATATATTAAGATAAAGACAGAGGATAGGCTCCCCTGTCTTGTTGTTATGTTTCATAATTTTTGAGCTCACTTTATGACCGAGGGCCTGCCCCCCTAGTCAGCTTTCCTTTGCCACTTGTGCCGTCCTAAGATAAGGGAACAGCTCCATGTCCTGTTCGGTGCCAAGTAACCATCACCATGTCTCATCCGGTAGACATTGGAACTGATCTCATGACCATATGACCATTCAGCGTTTATACTTTTACTTTTCCGGCAAGGATGTTTTGATAGTCTTCGTAATTGCGCTTCAGCAGATTGGGCGTATCCAGGCCGTATGGGCATTTGGACGCGCACTGATAACATTCGGTGCAGTCTTCGATCCTCCTCATCATCTCCTGCGCCTCAGGTGTCAGCCAGTTTGCCGACGGTGAACGACGGATCAGCTGGGACATCCTTGCGCTGTTGTTTATCTGGATCCCTGCCGGACAGGGCATACAATATCCGCAAGCCCTGCAGAATTCGCCGGTCAGTTCCTGCCTGTCTTTTTCGATCACTGCTTTGAGTTCGTCGGTGAGGGACGGCGGATCGTCAAAATATCTCAAAAATTCGTCAAGCTCATTTTCGCGCTGGATCCCCCAGATGGGCAGCACGTTATCGAACTGTGTCATAAAGGCGTATGCCGCGGCGGAATCGGTTATCAGTCCGCCTGACAGTGCTTTCATGGCGATAAATCCCACATTTGCTTTGCCGCATTTTTCAACGAGCTCTATATCCTTGTCGGAAGCCAGATAGCTGAGTGGGAATTGCAGGGTATCATATAATCCGGAGTCTACAGCTTCGTGAGCGACATTGAGCCTGTGGTTCGTGATCCCTATGAACCTTATTTTTCCCTGCTCCCTGGCCTTGAGCATGCATTCATACATACCGGTACCGTCGCCCGGCTTATAGCAAATGTCGGGGTTATGGAACTGGTATATATCTATATAGTCGGTTTTAAGAAGGGACAGGGAGGTGTGCAGGTTGTCCCAAAACACTTCCGGTGTACTGGCGAAAGTCTTTGTGGCGATGAAGATCTTGTCCCTCATTCCTTCGAAAGCCCGCCCCAGCTTTTCCTCGCTGTCGGAGTAAGCGCGGGCAGTATCAAAGAAGGTAAAACCTCCCTCGTAAGCTTTCCTTAGGATTTTGACGGCAGTGTCCATGTCTGCCCTTTGGATCGGAAGCGCTCCGAATCCGTTTCTGTCAGTAACGATTCCGGTCCTGCCCAGCGTCACCTTTGCCATGATGTTTTCTCCTTTGCATTCGATCTAACATTGGTTGTTTGATTATTATAACATTATAACACCCGGAGTCGACCGGAAGTCAAGCGTTTTTGAGGTCTTACCCTGAAATGAGTTTTAAGTCCGGTATATTGTACAGTTGATTTGCTATCGTATATATGCAGACAGGTTTGATCCGGTAATTTGCAGAGTCATTTTTCCACGTGCCGTGCAGGAAAGGAACATTAAAATGAGGGACATATTTGAAAGCCTGTTTTATGGTGAGATAGCACCCCCGGATGATGTACTGACCAACAACCCGGAATACACTCTTGCTTTGGAGAACACAGTGGAACTGGAGGAAAGGCTCAAAGAGATTCTGGATGACAACGGAAGGTCTTTGCTCAATAGCCTTTTGGATGCTGAGGCAAAGATCCAGTCGATCATCTCACGGGAGTGCTTTGTTGACGGTTTTAAAAAAGGCATAAGAGTCGTTGTTTCTGCTATCGCAAACGGCAAAGGGCAATAACTTTTGCTTTTTCATATCCTGTGTTATAATGTTATCTAGAAACAACCATAAAATGACATATTTGGAAATTGAATGCTATATGAAAAAGTTGCTAGTCAGATTGGTGTACGCGTTAGCGTCGGTGATCAGCTTATCGCTGCTATGCCTTAACCTGTACTCATTTGCGGTTTGGCTGATGGAAAGAAAGGTCTCGTTCTCCAATATAGCCGGTTTCACGGCGCTTTTTTGCCTGTTTGCATTTTTGATCTATTTTCTAATATCGACAAGGTTCGTTATGCTCATTAAGAGCGGTGCCTTATTTATCATTTCTCTTTTTTTACTCTCATTTGCTTCAAAGGCACTGTTTGTTGTCGGAATTGACACGCCGCAGTACTCTGACTATGTTTTACTGTTGGATGCAACTTGCGATATCGCGGAAGGGACCCGCAATTATTTGCAATTGCCATATTTTCAATTATGGGCGTATCAGACCGGTTTTCCGGCTTTCATGTCCATATTTAGCAAGCTGTTTGGAGGAAATGTTACGGCGCTCTTGTTCATTAATTGCATGTTTGCGGCCGGAACCAACGTACTTGTCTACTGCATCGTACGATTGAGGACGGGCGAGAAGCCGGCAAGGGTTGCGGCAGTCATATACCTGGTTTTTCCTTATGTGTTTGGGATGTCATCGATTTATACAAACCAGCACATTGCGACTTTTCTTTTCTATCTGGGGACTTATGTAGCCTTCAGGTTCGGCAAGTCATGGATTATCGCACCGCTTACAGCCGGTTTTCTAATTGCTTTTGGGAACTCGATCAGGCCCGAGGGCATTTTATTTGTCGCTTCCGTTGCGGTTTACGTCTTATTTGAAATACTGAAAGGCGGATCGGATCCGGGATCCATGGCCGGAAAATTAGAGAAAGGTAAGAAATTAAAAAGGATAATTCTAAAGGCAGAAGGCAACAGTGGCACCGGCAGTCAAGTCCCGCCGTATGCAAAAGGCGAAGCCGAAAACAATTATCTCAGTAATGCTTCCGGGAAAATCGACGTAAATGAAATAAAGAAATCCAATGTAAACAGAGTCAAGCTGGTCAGGGGGATAGTGGTTATCGCGTCATATTTACTGTTTATAAACATTGCCTCCCGAATATTCATCTCTTCCGGTTTAAACCCCAATGGGTTGACAAACGGGTTTCCGCTATACAAGTTTGCCGTTGGACTGAACCACGACAGCAACGGCTGCTATTCAAAAGATGACGTAAGGACGCTGCTCAGTATTGATGACGAATCGGAACGCGATGCCGAAGCCCTCAGGCTGATACGTGAAAGACTGTCGGTCCCGGTCACATCGTTTATTCGACTGTTTAAAAACAAAGCGTCCGTAGTATGGACAGCTAAGTGGAGATATCCGGCTTTCAACGGTATAAACAATGATAGTGCCTTTGATTTGCACCTGCTGAGAATATTGGTGGGACGGCTGAATACAGCGATGGCATTTTTTGATTACCTGATATACCTGCTATGCTTCCTTGCGACGTCTGTGTCCTCGCTGTTGACTGCTGTTGGCAAGAGGGATGCGGCATCCCCGTTTTTCATGATCCTCTTTGTCTCCGCCTTTGCGGTGTACCTCCTAATTGAAGTGCAATATAGATATGCATATGTCGCAATGCCTGCCTTGCTCATATGGGCAGCTGAAGGGATCGGAGCTTCATTCGGCGGCCTATTCAACGGCAAGCCCGGCAGTATCAAAGCCGATGATGACCTTCGTCCCGACACCAACCTCTGATTCGATCGCTATCGTATGACCGAGCTTTTTTATGATTTCCCTGCACAGGTAAAGCCCGATCCCGGTAGCCTTTTTATCTTCGCGGCCGTTATAGCCGGTATAACCTTTGTCGAAAACACGGGGGAGGTCCTCCTGTGCTATCCCGATACCGGTATCTTCAATGATTACTGAATTGTTTGTACTGTAGATCGAAATCGTGCCTGCCTTTGTGTACTTGAGGGCATTGCTGAGCAGCTGTTCGAAGACGAACTGGAGCCACTTCTCGTCAGTATGTACTTGAAGGTCGGGCGGTGAGTAGTTGAACCTGATTTTCTTGAGTATAAATATCCGGGAAAACTTCCGAACGGCCTGCCTCAGGATCGCGTCAAGATCATATTTCCTGATCACAAAGTCGTTTATCCCGCTGCCCAGGCGGACATATGACAACACCGTTTCCACGTATTGCTCTATTTTGAAAAGCTCGGCAGACAGGTCGTTTTCGGAGATTTCCTGACTCTGCAGCAGCAAATGCATGGCGGATATGGGTGTTTTTATCTGGTGCGCCCATATGGTGAAATAGTCTTCCAGATCACGCATCGCGGTATCCGAGTTCGAAAGCAGGGTTTTCTTATCCCTGTCCAACCGCATCAAAAGCTTTTGATAATCAGACTCGATAAGCGAACCGGGGTCCGGCAAAAGATCGAGGGAGAACTCTTCATCGACCAGTCTTTTGAGTATTCTGTGCCTTCTGACAAAGCTGAGACAATCAAATAAGCTTATAGCGACGGTGGATATCAGGGCAAGCAGGGTAGTATAACCGATCGCCTCCAAAAGCGGGCAGTACAAGCAGAAGAGCGCTATGTAAATGGCTGAAACTACCGCCGGAAGAACTAGCAGTTTATATCTGGCCTTCAGCCACGACAAAAAAACGTTTCCATACATACTAATTCACCATATATCCGATGCCTTTCTTGGTCACAACGAAGTCTTCGAGCCCCAAGCGCTCCAATTTCTTACGGAGCCTCGCTATGTTGACCGAAAGGGTGTTTTCGTCAACGAACTCATCGCTTTCCCACAATTTTGCCATCAATGTCTCGCGGGACACTACCTTTCCCTTGTTCCCAAGCAGTACTTGAAGGATGCGGTTCTCGTTTTTGGTCAGCTCGATCATTTCGTCTCCGAAGCTTATGGTGTGTTCCGTGCTGTTGAATATCATTCCGCGGTGCTCGATCAAATGAGGTTGCCCCGCAAAGTCATAAGTCCTGCGGAGGAGTGCCTGCACCTTTGCCAGCATGACCGACAAATCGAATGGCTTTACGATGTAGTCGTCCGCACCCATATTCATTGCCATGATCATATGCATATTGTCCGAAGCTGAGGAAAGGAACATTATCGGTACGCTTGAGATCTTGCGGATCTCGGAGCACCAGTGAAACCCGTTATAAAACGGAAGGGATATGTCCATAAGCACAAGCTGGGGGTCATACCGGACGAATTCCTGCAGGATCGATGTGAAGTCGTCAGCCACCCGGACATCATAACCCCACAGGCTCATATAATCCCTGATAGACTTTGCTATGACCGGATCGTCTTCAACTATGTAAATTTTATACACATTGATCCCCCTAACCGAAAATGGATTCGGATACACAGGCACGCGGATTCGCTCTCATATCGAGGGTTATTATGCAGATCTTATTTGATAACATGATACATGCAAAGATTAAAAAAAGTATAAACAAGTATTCTGAATAGAAACATGCTGCAATAAACCGAAATAGTTCCGAAACATGCTGCAACAAAACGGAATAGTCCTTCTGTAATTATACTATATAAGCGCAAATTACAAAACTATGCAAAATCTCGTCGTATACAAACATGTACGACGAGATTTGCGATAATAAACCAAAAGTATACATCATATCAAATAATACTATTTGTTTATGATGAGTTTTGTCGGACAGCGTCAAGATAGTGATTTTGAAAATGTGCCTGATTTTTATCCGACGATTTTGTAATATGTCCTCGCTGTAAGTGAGTAGACAACGGCGTATACCACAGCAAATACAATGATGGTACCTAAAGTGCAAACAGCAAACAATACTATGTTTGACAAGTTTAGTACGAGCATCAGCTTTGTTATCATTTTGAATGCAGCCGCCAGGTGAACGATCGCTCCGGCAAGCGGGAGGAAAAATACGGTCAGGATCTGGCTCCTTATCGACGTTTTCACTTCGTCCCGGCTCATGCCTATTTTTTGCATTATCTCATATCTTTCCTTGTCCTCATAGCCTTCGGAAATTTGCTTGTAGTAAATTATCAGAACTGTTGCCATGAGGAAGAGCGCACCCAGGAAGAGGCCCAGGAAAAGCAAACCGCCGTACAGAGAGTAGAATTCGTCAGCGGCAGCCTGCCTGCATAGGCTTTGAGAAACATGGTATTCTGCCGTCAGCTCGGCCCCGCTGCTGTCTGTATAGCTGTAACTGTATGGGCGGTTTTTCGATAAAGCCGAAAGCATGCTTGCGTAGCAGCTCCTTATATCCTCATCACTTCCGTCGAGATCGATGCCTATAGACCAAACATAAGAACTGGCGTGGTCACCGTAAGCATCAATCTGTGCTGCGCAGATCGCTTCAAGGTCCTGTTTGTCGGGGACAATAAACACGAAAGCGTCATTGACATATGCGTTATAATAGCCTCCATCAAACGGGAAGTCGTCAAGCCACTGTGCAATGCTATACTTATTGCCAAGTATTGTTACCGAGTCCCAGCTATACGGTCTGACGAGAGAAACTGCCATGACCTGACCCTTCTCAGGTCCGATATCGGATCCGGTCAATTTCTTGTATTCTTCCGCAGTCAGTACTGTCACATATTCCGACTTATAACTGTAGTTTACTTCATTTGCTTCCAACACGGAGACGTTTGCATCAACCGAGAACGAGAGGCTGGTATAATCATAGATAAGTTCAGGTGCCAATGCTGATCTTTCAACTTCTTCAAGCAATATGTTCCTGACTTCCTCGGGCGTTACCGGATGATCCAGAGCGACACTGAAAGATATGTCATTGGGAAAACGGTAAACCAGGGCATCTTCCACGCCGATGTACATACATACCGTAGTTGATATCATTACAAGCACCATGGTTGAGAGGATGCATATGTTCGCAAGGCCTGCCGCGTTCCGTTTCATCCGGTACATCATGCCTGAAACAGATATGAAGTGTCCGGCTTTGTAATAGAAGTTCCTGTTTTTCCGCAGCAATTTGAGAAGAGCGATGCTTCCGGCGGTGAACAGGGAGTATGTGCCGATGATGACGAGGATCACCGCAATAAAGAACAGAAGGAGGGCTTCCAGAGGGGACTCGGTCGTGAGGGCGATCGTGTAACCCCCGCCCAACGTCAAAATGCCTATCACCGTGATGAGCCATTTTGTTTTCGGCTCTCTCTCTCCTGACCGGCCTTCACGGATCAGCTCGATCGGGTTTGACAACCTTACTTTGACGAGGTTGCCTATAAGCGCGACCATATAGATGGCAGAGAATAATATGCATGTGATAATGATCGCCGACGGCTCGACCGAAAATCCGAAGTGGACCTCGAAGAACAGCATCCTGAACAACAGCAGCATAAGCAGCTTTGAAAGCAGGATCCCGAACAGAAGCCCCGCCGGAATCGTTATCAGGCATGTAAACAGCATCTCCCAGCTAAGGATCCTTGCGATGTGTCTTTTTTCCATGCCCAGTATGTTGTAAAGGCCAAGCTCTTTATGCCTGCGCTTTATAAGGAAGCTGTTCGTATAAATGAGGAAGATGAACGCGAATAAGCCCACAACGATACTGCCCAGGGCAAGCAGGAACTTCAGCGAATTGGCACCGGGCATTTTTGAAATGTCTTTGCTTGTAGATATAAATAGCATGTTATAAAACATGGCAACGGTCAAAAGACCTGTCAACAGGTAAGGGAAGTAAAAGCGCCTGTTTTTACCGATGTTCTGAAGGGCCAGCTTCGGGTACATTCCGCTACGCATTGTTATCACCGCCTGCCGATAGCACTGTAAGGGTGTCGGCAATTACAGCAAACATGTCCTCGGGGTTCCTGCCGCCCCTGTAGAGCTGGTGAAAAACTTCACCGTCTTTTATAAAGAGCACACGCTTTGCGTAGCTTGCAGCTTTTGCCGAATGTGTGACCATGAGGATCGTATGCCCCGATTCGTTTATCTCGCTGAATGCCTTGAGGAGCTGGCTTGATGCTTTTGAGTCCAGCGCTCCGGTAGGCTCGTCGGCGAGTATGAGCTGGGGAGAAGTAATGAGGGCCCTGGCTATTGCAGCACGCTGTTTTTCGCCGCCCGACACTTCATAGGGGTACTTTTCAAGAATATTGGATATTCTAAGTCTCTCTGCTATTGGCTTCAGCCTTTCGGACATCTCGCTGTATGCTTTGCCTGAGAGTACAAGCGGAAGAAATATATTCTCTTTAAGCGTCAATGTGTCAAGCAGGTTGAAATCCTGAAAGACGAATCCCAGGTTGTTGCGTCGAAAGGCTGCAATCTCCTTTTCGCTTATCGAAAAGACGCTTTTACCGTTGAGAAGGACATCACCGCTTGTGGGTTTGTCAAGTGTCGCTATAATATTCAGCAGCGTTGTCTTTCCTGAGCCGGATTCGCCCATGATCGCGAGGAACTCACCCTTCTCCACTGAAAAATTCACGTTGGAAAGGGCCTGGACCTTATGTCCTCCAAGGCGTGTCGTATATATTTTTTTGAGAGATTTCACTTCAAGCAATGGCATGTATCTTATAACCTCCTGATAAGGGTTAGTCGTGCTTACTGTATAATCATAGTTCATGACAAGACGGATTGCCATGCTTTTGTCTTACAAATAAAGTTTTTATCTTACATTTTTGAAATGTTGAATCATTTTCGTTACAAGCAGATTGCCCCGTGTCTTCTAATGTACGATGGAGCAAGGTCGCGAAGCGTGTTCAATGATATACGTTGGGATAAGGTGCCCGCTCCATGACCCTGATATGCGATGGGATATGAAGCATACCCCTTGTTCCCAACACTGGTTCTGTTCATGCCGGCTAAGCAGGACTTCGTTGCATTTGGAGAGGAAAGAAGGTATAATTTAACTGCGCTGATCAAAATATACTTGTGATTTATGCAGGAATTGAACTTCGACACATGCTGGATCAGCCCAGGCGCAAAGATATGAAACGGATCGTGCGAATACAGCAAAATAGTCAAAGTAGGGGGAACATGAAATGTCAGATAGAAAATATCCCACACCGCACATCAATGCAAAGCCGGAGGACTTTGCAAAAACTGTACTGATGCCCGGAGATCCGCTTCGTTCAAAGTTTGTTGCGGAGACATATTTGGAAAATCCCGTCCTTGTGAACAATGTCAGAGGGATCCAAGGGTATACCGGAACATATAAAGGGGTACGTGTTTCGGTAATGGCGAGCGGAATGGGCATACCCTCCATTGGCATATACAGCTACGAACTTTTCAACTTTTTCGGCGTTGAAAACATCATGCGGATCGGCTCGGCAGGCGCTTATCAGAAGCACATCAAGATCCGTGATATCGTAATAGGAATGGGTGCATGTACAAACTCAAACTATGCGGCACAGTTTAATCTGCCCGGAGTTTTCGCACCTATCGCAAGCTATAAAATGATGAACGCGGCAATAAAGGCGTGCGAGGTTGCCGGTGTGACATATCATGTCGGGAACCTCCTTTCTTCGGACACATTCTACTCTGATGACCCGACCGAGGCCGAAAAGTGGATAAAGCTCGGATGCCTTGCGGTGGAAATGGAGGCCGCGGGCCTGTATATGAATGCCGCGCGGGCGGGCAAGAATGCTCTTGCGATATGCACCGTCTCCGACCATGTCATTACCGGAGAAGCAACTACGGCGGAGGAACGCCAAACCTCTTTCGGTCAGATGATAGAGATCGCGCTTGAGACAGCTTTGATGCTTGAATGAAAAGAAGTAACTAACGACGAATATAATGCTTGAACAGAAAAAGTAATTTGCCGTCATAGATGGCATCAAATACAGACGGCAGGTCTATTCCAAATTCGTGAGGTATTTCTCAAGTTTGCATGCCCTTGCAAGCAATCAGTCAATCAGTCTGTTTTTCGGTCCTTACGACCCGGTATATTTGACTGGTCAAAAAACAAGCAAAAAGAAAGAACCGGTAAGCAACCGTAAAAAGTTACTTGCCGGTTCAGATTTTCTTTTACTCTATTTCATCAATTGAATCAAGCAGGACCACTCATATTTTATCTCTGTTCTATTCCACTATGTTCCTGCTCAATTCCGGTTCAGTTCCTGCTCTGATCCGGTCCTGTTCCGGATCGATTCCAACAATTGACTTACAGCTAACTGACAGGACAGAAAACCCGGGAATGAGCTGCCCCGTCAGAGAGCATTATTTGCTCAGACGTGCATAATAGCGGTCCAAAGCGTTTTGCTGGATCTCGATGGCCTTGTCGATGTTCATCGTATGAACGGCTTGCAGGAAGCTGTCCAGCTCGGACATCGGCCTGTCCCCGATGATGAACTTGACTACATTCTCGGTGAGGTACGTATTGATATCGGTCATGATGGCCGAGTATTCGGCACTTTCTTCAGAGGTGGGCGATATCACAGGAAGTGAATACTCGTCGACCCAATTTCCGTCGAAACGATCCTTGGTGTCAAAGACGTTCTGCGAAGTTGCCGGCGAGAGTTCACGCTCCCAGTCGTACCAGAACGGATGGAACTGGTTGAAGGCATAGATCGGGAACATTGCGTTCATCGCACGTCCGTCCTTGTCGGCGTAGATCAGTTCGGTCGTCTTTGGCTTGCCGTCTATGAATGTGAATCCCTGTCCCTCGAGACCGTAGTTGGCAAGGATAGATCCCTCTTCTGTGAAGAAGTAGTCGTACCACTGAAGCAATATCTCCGGATTTTCACAATCCACGGTTATGGTCCCGATAACATCTTTGTTCAGGGTCAGAGGAGCGCCGCCCATCTTTATCTTACGTTTATCGCCATGGTTGCGTACAGGGGGTTTGAACCCGTTGAACTCGTATCCCTCTTCCGTCGCGAAAATCGGCAGGAAATCCGGGAAGGTGTAAAGCGATTGCCCGACACCTACTTTGCCGGTCGATGCATATGCGGTATCAAAAGCGGGATTTGTCTGACGGGTAAAGAACTCCTGATCCACCAGGCCTTCGCTGTACCACTGGTTCAGCATCACTATGTATTCCTTAAAGCCCGGTTCAAGGGGACCAAACTTGACCTTCCCGTCGATCTGGATGAAGACTCCCGTGAAGTTTGGTGAGTACATGGTGTCGTATCCGGCCATGAGCCAGTCGTCAAGTCCAAGTTGGCCCAGTGACAGAGGTATTTCGCAATTCTTCTTCTCCTTGAAGGCAACGAGGACATCGTGCAGTTCGTCATAGGTTTCAGGAATTTCAAGGCCCAGTTCCTTAAGCCAGTCGGTCCTTCCGAGAGGCCCAAGCCACGACCACTGGTATGTCTTGGCTATCTGCCATACGCCGGGGAGATATCCGGCGTCGGTTATCGTGGTGATGAGGGTGTTTTCCAGGTGGCGGACCCTGTCATAGTTTGGCGCATATTTCTGGACCATATCGTTCAAGTCTAATATGATCCCCTGATCGACGAAGAAATCAAGTCCGCCGGTGTAATAGGATGCCACGCTCTGGTAACTGTCATAATAATCGCCGGAGTTGATCGAAAGGTTGAAGTTTGTCAGGGCTTCCGCAGCAGCGGGGTGATACCACTCGATGTGGATACCGGTGAGCCTCTCGGCTTCCTGGTATGCATAGCTGTCTCCATTTCCGTTAGTTCCGCTTCTGGAAAAATCCCACGGATTCCAAATCGTAAATGTCACAGGCTCATTGACGATAGGAAGCTTGAATTCACCGGGTTCGGCAACGGGTCCGTCGTCGGCGCCGCCGGGAGCTTCGGTTGCAGGAGGTTTGGTCGGCTGTGTCGATGCCGGCGCCTCTTCGGTCTGACCACTGCAACCTGCAGCCAGCGCGGCAATGAGAAGTAATGCAAGTAGGAGTGAGATAAACTTCAGGTTTTTCATAACGACCCTCCTAAAAGATATATTACACGAACCATGACGATTCGATGTAATCCATATCAGGCGCCATTTCATCTCAATACCGCTATATATCGTTGTACTGTGTAAATATAATAAAATAATGAATCCAAATTGCCGGGATCCATTATGAATTCACCAAATGATCGTATTTTGATATTAACAGATAAGATGACAAAATGCAACTTTTTTATTCGAATTATTAAAATTATCTTGTATACTGCATTATAACATTATCACTTTTGCGCAGAATTTGGAAGATCGTATGAATGGAAAAACGCTCTGCCGAATGTATGCTGCTTCCGGTCAGGAAACGGGCAGCAGGCAAACTATCAGGCAAAGCGTTTTGCTTCAGCGGATCAGAATCGATCCTGGTTTATTTTTGATACGGGTCCTTTCTTCCGATATAGAGCAAAGCAGACACGAAAGAAGTGAAAGGCATCGTGAACAGAAGCCCGAAACTTCCTACAAGTGCTTGCAACAACTCAACAACAATCATTTCCCTGTTAAAAAGATAGAGAACAGACGAACTATATACACTCAAAAGGAGAACAACTGCAAGTGAACTTCCGATATAAGCGAGGATCAATGTATTGGCCATAGTACCCAAAACATCTCTTCCGATATTCAGACCGGATCGGAAGAGGGATCTGAACGAAGGGGACGATGACTCTTCGCATACTTCCCAAAGGGAGGATGATATCGACATCGCCACGTCCATTATCGCACCGAGTGCGCCTATCTGTATGCCAGCAAAAATGATCGCGCGAAGGTTGATGGGCTTTTCTGTAGGAAGGTAAGTCAGATAAACGGAATCTTCGTCTATGACTCCCGTCAACGAAAGTACTCTGTCCATAAATATGGTGAGTATACTTGTAAGCAAAATGCCGCATAAGCAGCCCACGATAGCAGCAGTGGTTTTCTTGGTGAAGCCATTGACTATCAGGTATGTTGACAACACCGAGTAAACACAAATTAATGAAGTCCATACATATATGTTTTTTCCGGATAATATCGAAGGGATGAATACAAGGAATATCGCGCCGCATGTAAGTGCAAGGGACAGAATAGTGTTGAATCCTTTTTTGCGGCCGAATATAAGAAGCGCCATGATAAAGCTAGCGCCAAGGATCATGATTTTATCAGACCGCACATATTCCATGAAGTGCCACTGATAATTCTCTAAGTCGGTGAGTATAAGCAGGACTTTATCACCCACACTCACTTCCCTTGCGTTGGTCAGCACGAACTGATCGATGGTTTGTGTTGCGGAAATCACTTCGCCCTTTAAGTATCCGCTGAGGACCTTTGCCCTGAACACGATCCTTATGGTCTCGATAGATGACGTTTCGTCAAGATCGAACCTCTCGACTTCTCTTGATTCGATTTCTATGACCCGTGCTTTCAAAACATCCTCAGAGTACTCCTCGTCGAATATATTCAGGTTTGATGCAGCGATCCTGTTGCCCAAAACGAGCAGTAGGACCGAAACCACTATAACGGCAATGTAGGCTGATATGTTTCTTGCACTGTGCGTACTTGTTTTTGACCTCTCCATATGATCCCCCAAGATAAGCCGGCGATAACCCGGAACAAGGTATTCCTGTAATATGTGATTTCGTAAATTGTATCATAACTTGGGCTCATGTCCAATACCTGTTGCGAAATTCATATATTTACAGGCAAAAAAGAACACGTCTCAACTAACGTGAGACGCGCCTTATTAGGAGAGATATTGAAAAAGGAGAGATAATGAAAAAGGAGAGATAAAAAACAGTTCAGCTAATGAGTAATTCTTCGTTGCCTTCTTTAAGCAATTTAAGTTTAACCTAAATTTATGAACGAATTGTGAAAAGAAAGAAAATGAAATGTAAACAATTTCTATGTCTGGGCTCCCTGGCTTGAGATTTCCGATATGATCTCCAAAGGTGATTTTCCGGACTGCTTGATGGCCTTGTACAATGCATCCATTTCAGCCTTTTCCTTTGAAGCCAGAAGTTCCTTCTTTTGCGCGCTGAGCTTGCTTATCCTCTTCTGGTAGGTAGAAATCTTAGCTTCGATTTCGGCTATCTTATCGTTGATGGTTTTTACCGAGTTTCTTACTCCTCTTGGCATTGTCATCACTCCGTTTCATTATATGGTTATTCAAATTATAATGCTAATAAATGTGTATTATTCCAACTATATTTGATATTGCCAACTCATTTACATATTTCAATTTTTACCCAGAATGTGCAGTTTCATACTTTGGATCAATGCTTTATATCGCTGAACGGGCAGGATGGTCCATGAATGAAATGATTATAAAAGACAGGAGTTGATGAGTCGCAGATTGGGATGAGGATCCATGAATACGCCGGTGTCATAAAGAAAGGAACATGACGCAGACAGCGTACTCAACTGGTTTATCGATATGATATGAATTCGGTTATAAAGTAAATAGAAGAAAACGGTTTCGTTTACCGTTCTGCAAACGAAACCGCTTAAGTATCATAATGCATTCTTAATGTTCAACAGATCATTTTATATCCTGAATTTCCATTCTAAAGCGTATCGCTATTTGCACTCAATTGTCAGAACTTGAGGTTCTAAACCTTCCGCACATACTTCTATCCGGATCTCGCCCGGCACCCTGCCGGCACGGACGCAAAGCAGTGCGCGGCCGTCAAATACATAACGTTTTCCGGTCCCATAATTCTCAGGAGTGCATGGGTTGCCTGACCCGAAACCAGCCAGCACACCGGCGCCATCTACTTTGGCATAAAGCTCTATTTCGGATGTGACGACCGGAATGTCATTGGCATCCAGTATTGTGGCGTGAATAAAGCAGAGATCGAGACCGTCTGCCGTGATGGAAGTCCTGTCAGGTTCAAGGAGGATCCTGGCGGGGGCAGATGACGTCACGAGCCGGTCCCTGGCGCACTCTTTGCCGCCGCGATACGCCACAGCCTCAAGTACTCCCGGTTCATATGGTATTTCCATAGAGGCTATGAGTTTTTCCGGCACGGTTCGACCGGCGCTTCTCCCGTTTACAAAGAACTCCACTTCGTCGCTGTCGCAGTAAGCGTCGACCTTGACCGGTTTGCCGATATAATCCTCCCCAAAGGTCCAGGTCTTTTTAACGTCCGGCCAATGCCAGCCTGAACCGTAGAAGGGCTTGCCTGTGCGGGAGGGGTGTGTGGTGAACAGGTGGATCCCGTCATCGAAGCCCCACATTATCTTGCGGTAATAGGACTGGGGCCTCCTGTCGCCGTCCAGGTTCATATCGCCCTGGTAGCAGCTGAGCCACGGGTAGCTGCCCATGAAACCTTTTTCTCCAGGGTCGTCCCTGTCCCAGATGACACGGCCTGCGCCGGCCTCTCCGAGGTTGTCGTAGGCTGTCCAGATAAAGTCACCGATAACATGGTTGTTTTTTAGGGCTGCCTGCCAGTAATCATAGGTGGTCAGGGGGTGCGTCTCGGTTGCGTGGATGACTCTGCCGGGATATTTCTTAGCGTCATGCTCATATCTTGTATGCAGGTAGTTATACCCCACAATGTCAAGCGGCTCCATGGACGGCGCTGTCTGGTCCCCCCAATGGTCCACGCCGTTTATTATGCCCTGCGGTCCGCCGCCCTGGCCCTGCAGTTCGTGGAAATCCATGCCGCCAAGTTCGATGCCTGCTTTTTCAAAGTTGATGACTCCATGTACTGCCGCAGTGACCGGCCTGGTAGGATCGAGGGATCTTATATAATCCGCCTGCAGCCTTGCCCACTTCGCCCCGATGTCCAGCCCCATCATTTCGCCTATTTCGTTGCCGATGGACCAGCAGTAAATACAGGGGTGGTTGCGGTCGCGAAGGACCATCGCCCTTGTGTCCCTTTTCCACCAGTCCTCGAAATAGAGATGGTAGTCGTTGCCGTTTTTGCCGATGACCCAGCAGTCGAATGATTCATCCAAAACATACATCCCCAGGCGGTCGCATACGTCGAGCATTGCTCTTGAAGGGGGATTATGCGCGGTCCGTATCGCGTTGTAACCGGCTTCCTTCAGGATCCGGATCTTCCTCTCCTCAGCCCTGGGGAATGCGCAGGCGCCAAGTAGGGTGTTGTCATGGTGGATGCATCCTCCGCGAAGTTTCACCGGCTTTCCGTTGACCCGCATCCCGTTTTCGGCGTCAATCTCGATCTTCCTGATGCCAAAGTTTTCGTGGAATGTGTCATAGAGCTTTCCGCCCGATGACACCTCATACTCCATTTTATAAAGGTTTGGCTCCTCGGCGTCCCACAATCTTGGTTCCGCTACGTCGAATTCAGTTTCGATTTTCGTATTACCTGTAGGAGCGAGCATTGCGGTCAAAGTCTTTGAGCATACGATCGTGTTGTCGCTGTCATATATGGTGAGCTTCAGCTGCACATTTGCTTCCTTGCCGGATGCATTGGTTATTTCTACTTGGACCTTTACGCTTGCCCTCATCGAAGACACATCAGGAGTCGTTATAAAGGTTGACCAGGGGTGTATGTAGTACGCATCACCGACCCAAACGTTGACCTCCCGGTACAGACCTCCTCCGGAATACCATCTGGAGTTTGGCTGCCTGCACTGGGTGATCACTTTCAGCTCGTTTTTATCGCCGGGTTTCAGGTATTTGCTCATATCAGAAAAGAACGGCGTATATCCATAGGGGTTATATCCGATCTTTTCGCCGTTCAGGAAAACCTCCGCGTTCATATAAGCTCCGTCGATATCGAGAAGGACGGTCTTGCCTTCCCACTCGGCAGGAGCGTCAAACTTCTTGACATAGGTCGCCTGACCTCCGGGAAAGAAGCCGGATGCCGCTCCGCTGGTCACGTTCGGGTCACGGGGCAGGTTGATGATGAAGTCGTCGGGCAGATCTACCCTGACACCTCCGTCTCTTTGCATGAGGGATGCGAAAAATCCCATGCCATCACCGATGGTCCTGGTCCAGTCAAAAAGGAACGGAATCTTTTTCATTTGCTATTCCTCCTGTTAACATGGTTTATGAACCTGTCAAAAGCTTCAACTCCGTCACTTGTCCTTTTGAATACGGCGCAGTGTTCGAGCCCCTCCGAAAATGTCTTTCCGACCTCAGACTTCAGTATCCGGTCAACATTTTCATTCGTAATGCGATATTTCGCTGCGATCCTTTCCGCCCACTCGGCGTGATGGGCTGTCCTTTCATCCGCCCCGGGGTCGCCTCCGGCTGCCAATATTTCGGAGAGGACGGACAGTTCCTCTTTGAGCCTGGAAGGCAGTACGGCAAGCCCCATCGCCTCGATCAGCCCGATGTTTTCCTTTTTTATGTGGTGGATCTCCGAATGGGGATGGTACACCCCCAGGGGGTGCTCGTCCGATGTTATATTGCTGCGCAGGATAAGGTCAAGCTCATATTTGCCGTTACGCATCCTGGCAATAGGTGTTATGGTGTTGTGGGGTTCGCCGTTTGTCTCCGCAAAAATAAAAGCCTCCTCGTCGGTATAGCCGCGCCACGCGGTCAGGATACTGTCTGCCAAGTCAACAAGTCTGTCTGTGCTTGTCGATACCAATCGGATGGTTGACAGAGGCCACTTTACGATGCCTGCTTTTATATCATCATATCCCTCAAAAACCAGTTCCCGCTCGATCGGCGCGGTTTCCATGGGGAATGTGTACCTTCCTCCCTGGAAGTGGTCGTGGGTCAGGATAGAGCCGCCCACGATCGGCAGGTCGGCATTAGACCCTACGAAGTAGTGAGGGAACTGCCTGACAAAGTCCAGCAGCTTACAGAAACAGCTGCGGTCGATACGCATGGGAGTGTGTTTTGAGTTCAGAACTATGCAGTGCTCGTTGTAATATACATATGGAGAATACTGAAGATACCATGCTTCACCGTCCAGGGTAATCGGGATCATACGGTGGTTTTGGCGTGCCGGGTGGTTTACCCTCCCCGCATACCCTTCATTTTCCCTGCAAAGCTGGCATTTGGGGTATGATGAGGACGGCAGCTTCAAAGCTGCGGCGATCGCGACCGGATCCTTTTCCGGCTTTGACAGGTTGATGGTAATGTCCATCTCACCGTATGGGGTAGGGGTCTTCCATCTAACGTCCCGGGCTATCCGGTCAAGACGGATGTAATTGGTATTGCAGCAGAAGCTGTAAAACCAGTCTGTAGCCTTTTCGGGACTCTGACCGCGGAGCAGGTCAAATTTCTCGATAACTTCACCGGGACGCGGGGTCAGACACCCCATCAGCCTGGTATCGAACAGGTCCCTGTATGTTACGGTATTTTCGGGAATCAGACCGGTCTCATAAGCAAAGTCCGTGAGCCCATTCAGGATTTCCGGGAGAGATATATCGTCCTCGCCGCCGCGGTCCGAAACATCAAAAGTATTGTCGGCCGGCTCACAGTCAAAGAAGTCCAGGCCGAGGACTTCCAGGAGCCGGTTTATGGTATATGTGCGGTCAAGCGGAGAGATCAGGCCCTTCCGGATGCCATAGGTTACAAGTTTGTCTATATATTTGCCAGTCACGTCTTACCTCGCAAAACCGTTTGGGTTGGATCTGTGCCAGTTCCACGCCGTTGAGATGATCATTTCCAGGTCGTCATATTTGGGCTTCCAGTTTAGTGTGCGTACCGCCTTGTCGGATGACGCGACAAGCCTGGCAGGGTCGCCGGGGCGGCGAGGGGCTATGACCTCAGGGATTTCGTGTCCGGTCACTTTGCGCGCACAATCAATGACCTCTTTAACGCTGAAACCGACACCGTTGCCGAGGTTGAACACGTCATTTTTCCCGCCGCCAAGCAGATAGTCGACAGCGAGGATATGTGCCTGCGCCAAGTCGGTCACATGTATATAATCACGGATACATGTGCCGTCGGGTGTTTCGTAGTCATCACCGTATATTGAAATATGGGGGCGCTGTCCGTTTGCGACCTGGAGGATAAGAGGGATCAGATGGGTCTCGGGAACATGGCTTTCTCCGATGGCGCCGGACGGATGGGCGCCGCAGGCGTTGAAATATCTAAGCGCTGCATATTTCAGGCCGTAAGCCCCCGCACACCAGTGCATCAGGCGCTCCATCGCAAGTTTCGTTTCACCGTAGCAGCTTTCGGGATTGGCAGGAGAGTCTTCCTTTATCGGTACTTCTCCGGTCTCTCCGTATGTCGCTGCAGAAGATGAAAACACGATCGTGTTTACTCCGTTTTTCAACATGGAACGCAGGAGCACCATCGTGCCATAGAGGTTGTTGTCATAATACTTGAGCGGATCGGACATGCTTTCGGCAACCTGTATACTGGCGGCAAAATGAATGACTGCCTCGATACTTTCATTCCGGAATATGTTATCGAGGGCATCTTCATCCCTGATATCAGCCTGATAGAACTTCGCCATGGGATGGACCGAATCGCGATATCCTGTCTGCAGATTGTCGATCACTACAACATCGCGGCCCGCTTCGATAAGTTCATAAACCGTATGTGACCCTATATAACCGGCACCGCCGGGAACTAAAATTGCCATACTTACCTCCATATCCATATGTATGATCCCGCATGGTGATGTCCGAGGGGAATGACTGCAGGTAGCCATCGTGAAATGTCAGTTAATGAAGTTTATGAGTATTTTTCATCGGAAAGCCTATGTAAGGAAAGTTCATGCAAAGGCTTTGGCGATCAATGTTTGCGGATGTTTCCTCATAATATTCAGGAAGCAATTTAAGAAGCAAGCAGGGGTAAGTAATTATTCAAAGCTGATGATTTCGGCCGCCCCGATTTCCCTTATCGACAGGACCGTACAGCTTCCCTCACCCGTGACCTTTTCGATATCCTGTTTTAACCTGTCCAGGATGTCAAGCGGGACAAATGCCTGTATCGTACCTGCAAAACCTCCGCCATGGATCCGGCAAGCTCCTCTTCCGCCAAGGAGATGATCGCAGTAGGCGAGGGCAAGCGCTGCAGGCTGCTCCGTACCTGCTTTGTCGGGGTAGATGTTCTGAAGGAGCATCCAGCTTGATCGTCCGCTTTCGTTTACAAGCGCTAGAAAACGGTCAATGTCGCCTTCCCTGAGCGCGTCTGCTTCGAGGACTGCCCTGTCGCTGTCTTCAAAGAAATGCATAGCCCGCAGAAGGGCCCGGTCCGAAATCCTGCCTGCCATTGAGGGCAGAGCTTTATAAAAGTCTGACCGGGGAACCTCTCTCAGCTTCGATTTGCCGAAATACGAGGCAACGGAATGCATTTCGGACGGGATGGAGGCATATGCGTCGACAAGATCATGGTGATATACGCCTGTATCGATCACGCATAGAGCATACCCATATTTGCTGATATCAAACAGGATCCGCTCTACTTTCGGGGATATGGGGTCTTCGAAATCTATTGAGACCACTCCGCCAACGGCCGATGCGGTCTGGTCCATGAGCCCGCACGGTTTGCCGAAGTGCATGTTTTCCGCATATTGTCCCGCCTTCGCGATCTCCAGCGGGCTTATCCTGCCGTCATTAAAAATGCCGTTGATGATCGTGCCGATCAGCACCTCAAAGGCAGCAGAACTTGAAAGACCCGATCCGCCCGGAACTTTGCTCTGAAGTACACAGTCAAACCCTCCGACGGACCAGCCGCTGTTTGCTAAGTATTCGGCTGCGCCCCGGACCATGGCGGCGGAATTGCCCCGCTCTTCCGCCCGGGGAGCCAGGGAATCAAGGGAAACAACAACGTCGGGATACCCTTCGGACTTCACATTTATGACGTTTTTACCGTTCGGTGCCGCGGCTGCAAGTGCGTCGATCGATACTGCCGCGGCAAGGACGCAGCCCTGCTGATGGTCGGTGTGGTTGCCGCCTATTTCAGTCCTTCCGGGTGCGCTAAAGATCCTGATTTCGTTCGAAGAGCCAAACGACTCCGTGTATATCCGTATCAGCCCTTCAATCCTGCGATCAGCTTCGGAGAGCAGGCCGGGTTCGCGGTAAAGCTGTTGTTTATATACTCTGGGCAAGCTGCCTGCCATACAGATACCCCCAAGACACTTATACATTCTTACAATTATAAATTGTGAACGAAACAGAATAAAAGAAAGAATTTCAAATCGTACCAAAGTTGTGTATTATTTACTGCTATTTTTTATCTACTATATTTCAACACCTGTTTACTTGTCAATAAATCGTGCAAATTTTGAAATTTTTGCTTCGATATTATAATCTAATAACTTGTATATTGCACAAAGCCTAAATACATTGGCTCAATTGCAATCCGGGCCGAGTTATTATATTATATCTATATGGCTTTTAACCGATACTAAGTAATTGTAAGCAAATAGTGCCCGTTATATTTTGCATTTGTTAGTTGGCCTCCGGGTCATTATGTTACATGTATTATCAGGAATCGAAGGGGTGTCATTATGAAAAGATCGATCGTTTTGCTGATCCTTATACCGGTTTTGATCGTTTCCGTATCTGCCAACTCAGGTCCGACATACATGTTTGCCAATCCGGGTCTGGAGATCGCGGTGAGCCCGGATTGCCCCATCGTTGTCGATCATGAGGACCTCAGGTTCGATCTGTCGAAAGAGCGTGGCAGCTGGAGCCCCCTTGCGATTTTTGAGGCATCATACTCCATGTCAAATCCGACCGGGGAGAGGCAGACAGTAAAGATGGCCTTCCCATATGTCACTTCGTTCTCAAAAAGCGGGAGCGAAGATGTCAGCGTTTACGAAAACGGGAATGAGATCGGGTATGAAGTATATTATGGGTTACAGGTCGGAAACGAAGAGGATCTGAGCTCCATAAGCTTTGAAGATATATTGTCGAACGTTTTGCTTGAAAGTCCGCCCGAACCGGATGACGGTCTGCTTTACACATTGAAGATAGATACGTCTTCAGTTCCCGAGGGCGTTGAACGGATATATATAAGAATGAGCATTGAGCCGAGCGGCGGCAAGTGCTTTACAAGCGGCTTTTCGGGAGGAGCATATTATGGAGACGGCCGCGCCGACTTGAGTACGTGGTATTACCTTGACCGTTCGCAAAGACCTATATACGTCTATGTGCCGGAAGGCAGTCTGTTAAACTATAGCGTGTCTTCTTATGAAAGCCATGAAAGCAATAAACCGTTGGACTATATAGGCATCGATGTTGCCATTGAAACCGTGAGCATGCGCGAATTTATATATGAACAGTACGGAGAATTGGAACCATCGGAAACCTCGGTCCTAAGCGAAAAAATGTACTGGGAGTTGCTCAACAGGATCAGGGAAGGCGATTTCGAAAAGGCATATAACGGTGTCACCCCGTTCGAGGAATTGTTTTATTACGTATACAGCAGGCCAAGACTTGCGATAGCCGTATTTGACGTTGAGTTTGACCCGAACGGCACCAGGGACATAACGGTCCGGTCTTCCATTGAAGGCACGATGGAGCGTCCGAGCGGCTATTCAGACAGGGGAGTGAAGTATACTTATACCTACCTTTCAAATCCGGCAAAACACTGGGCGGATTTCGGGACGCTGAGGATAACAGTGATACCCCCCGAGGACAAGGAACTGGTGCTTGCCGAGTCATACCCTGAATTGGAACCCGGTCAGGACGGGATCTATCATGCCGAGATTGACGGGTTGCCCGGGGAAAACATTCATTTTGTGTTTGCGAAGCGAAACTCCGATAAACCGGGGATACTGATAGCGGATACTTCCATAATGATCCTCGCGTTTACGGCTGCGGTGATTTTGGCGATAGTTCTGATAATGATACGACTCAGGAAAAAGCAAAAGGCCCCCGCCTGATACCGGGACAACTCCCGAATACCGGGACAACTTCCGTATATCGGGACAACTTTCGTATATCGGGACGAATCCCTCATACCGGGACAACCACTGCATATATACAGGGACACACCCATATACAGGTACGACTCCCGTATAAAATCCTAATAAATAAATCAATCTTCCAAATCTAGCAATTCGGTGTAACGGAAATCATGAATGAATTTATTGAAAAGAAACCGGGCGAAAATGAGGCGACCGGCACGTTCATCGGCGGTATAAAAGACGCAGTGCCGACAATGATAGGATATATCAGTATCGGGATCGCCGCCGGAGTTGTCGGAGCCGCGTCAAACCTCAGTGTTCTGGAGGTCGGGCTTCTGTCGCTGATGGTTTATGCAGGTGCGGCACAGTTCATAATTTGTGCCCTTCTGGCAGCAGGAAGCCCGCCGTATGCTATCATATTTACGACTTTCATCGTAAACCTGAGATTATTCCTTCTCAATATGGCGTTGGCGCCAAGCTTTTCGATATATACACTGTTCAGGAACATCAGACTCGGTGCGCTCGTTACCGATGAGACGTTTGGCGTAGCATCCGGAAAGCTGCTTGCGAAAGAGCAAATAAGTGACAGATGGATGTCCGGACTGAACATTGCGGCTTACATCAGCTGGGTGCTTGCGTGCATGGCGGGTGCGGCCTTTGAAAAGTGGATAGCGAACCCACAGGTTCTGGGGCTGGATTTCGCACTGACGGCAATGTTTGTGGCGCTGCTTGTTTTGCAGATCCAAAACGGCCAAACAGGAAAGCTGAAGCTGTACCTGACGCTCGTTATAATGGTAGTTTTGTTGATGTTTGTGCTGTGTGCTTTCTTTCCCTCATACATTGCGATCATTTTGTCGACGGTAGTCGTGGCGACATTTGGAGTGTTAATGGACAGATGAGTGTAAATTTGTCGGTTTTCCTTGTGATTTTCGGGTGTGCCCTGGTCACGTTTTTGCCCAGGGTACTGCCGTTTATTTTGGTGCGAAACTATAAAATGCCCGCGGCGCTGTCTAAATGGCTTTCGTTTATTCCGGTGTGCATTTTCACTGCGCTTATCGTCAACAGCTTTCTGGTTAAGGAAGGAAACACTGTGAATGTCGATTGGACCGTTGTTGCCGCTATAATACCTGCGCTTCTTGCAGCTATATATAAAAAGAACCTGTCCCTTACTGTCATCGTCGGGATAATAAGCATGGCAGTTGTGAGATTTTTTGCGTAATTTAGTGCTTGATAATGCACAATATAAAACTCAAGTCATACGCAGCAAAGTAACGCAGACACAAAGTAACACATGCAAAGAGACGGTTTTGTTGTCTTAAAGAAGATTTGTGATAACAGAACCGTTTTTGTGTTTCAAAAAAGTGTGCTATAATGAAATCATGGATGTTTTGAAATCATAGAAGTATGGATTTCGGGGCTTGTCAATGTGCATGCGGCAAGCGCCGGGGGAATAGATAAGGCGAGATCGATATGGGTGAAAATGATCATATCCTTGAAAGAGACCTTTACGCGCCTGTAAAGGACTATCTGGTAAGCCGGGGTTACAGCGTAAAGGGTGAAGTGGAACACTGCGATATCGTTGCGGTCAAAGGCGACACTCTGCTCGCCGTCGAGATGAAACTCACTCTCAATTTGGATGTTATTTTGCAGGCAGTGCTGCGCCAGAGGATTGCGGACCTGGTATATATCGCAGTGCCTAAGAAAGGCAAGCTTCTTTTTACAAAGCGCTGGAAAAATATCTGTCACCTTCTGCGAAGGCTTGAAATAGGGCTTTTGCTGGTCTCCATAAGAGGAGAACGGTTTCTCGTAGAGGAAGCTTTAGATGCAAAGCCGTTCAGCAGGGAAGTCAGCAGGGCGGTGTCGGGAAGGAAAAGGACTTCCCTTATAAAGGAGTTTGAGGCCAGAAACGGTGACCATAACACCGGGGGGAGCACAGGGAAGAAAATTATAACTTCGTACAGGGAAAATGCGATACATATTGCGGTCTTGCTGAAAAAGAACGGGCAGCTGAGCATCACACAGCTGAAGGAACTCGGGACGGACGAGAAAAAAAC
>JAAYMG010000150.1 GCA_012521525.1 Clostridiales bacterium
AGAAGCTTGTTGTTGGTTATGAGCTCACCGTCTATTATCCCGAGGTATTCGCCCTGCTTTATCCTTTTGCCGTCAAACAGACTGTCGCGCGACGCATATGTGACCTGACCGGTGCGGACTTTCGATACGGCATCGAGCATGATCTCCCGGTTCTGGCTGATCTCCAGGTCGGGATCGAAATTGAGGAGCGCGGTTATTCCCTGGGGAACCGTCCTGGTGGGGATCACAACGACGGTTTTTTCAGACATCGCTATGCATTGCTCGGCTGCCATTATGATGTTTTTGTTATTGGGGAACACGAGTACGATCTCGGCGGGAGTCGCGTCGATAGCACGAAGTATGTCTTCGGTGCTCGGGTTCATTGTCTGACCGCCTTCAACGATCTGGTCCGCCCCGATATCACGGAATACGGCGCTTATGCCATTGCCGGAACAGACGACAACGATCCCGTATTTTTTCTCCGGTTTGGCTATGACCCGTTCCCCCGGACGCACCGGGTCTTTTCCGGTGATTATGACCTTTTCGGTATGCTGTTCTCGCATGTTTTCGATCTTTATGCTTGTGAGGTACCCGTATTTCAGGCCTTCTTCAAGTGCCTTGCCGGGACTGTTGGTGTGTACATGGATCTTTATGACGTCCTCGTCCTCTACAAAGACCAGGCTGTCCCCGATCGAATCCAGAACTGCACGGAGTTTGTCGTAAGAGGCGGCGTTTGAGGATTTATTCTTCTTATCGATATTGACGATAAATTCGGTGCAGTATGCGTACTTGATATCCTCAGAACTGAACTCCGAGAAATCGGCAGCGCTCAGCGTGCCGCCTACTGAACCTGAGGACGAAGCTATATCT
Organism: Clostridiales bacterium; assembly: GCA_012521525.1. Classification (GTDB taxonomy): domain Bacteria; phylum Bacillota; class Clostridia; order Oscillospirales; family JAAYOS01; genus JAAYOS01. Next base: position 850 of record JAAYMG010000150.1, read on the forward strand.
TCACCGCGCAGCGCGCGCAGCATTGCATCCAAAATAACACAGAAACCCATTCCGCCGGCGTCGATGACATTTGCCTTCTGAAGGACAGGGTTTTGATTTACTGTCTCTGACAGTGCACTTTTGGCGGATATCAGCATTTCATTGAGTACATGCTCGGGATCGTGATCCTTTTCGGCAGCAAGAAGCGCTTGCTCGGAAGAGACGCGTGAAACAGTAAGTATCGTACCTTCCGACGGCTTCATGATCGCCTTGTACGCGGTGTCAACTCCATTTCGCATTGCGGCGGCGAAAACCGCACCGTCGATCTCCGACATATCTTTGATATGTTTTGCAAATCCGCGGAAGAGCAGCGACAATATAACACCGGAGTTTCCGCGTGCGCCGCGTACCATCGCCTTGCCGACGGTATCGGCGACTTCACCTGCATTGTCGGAAGTCACTCCCGAAAGTTCCCTGACGGCTGCAGACAAGGTAAGGAACATGTTCGTGCCGGTGTCACCGTCCGGAACAGGAAAAACATTCAGTTCATTGATTTTCTGCTTGTTATTTTCAACGGCGGCTGAAGCATTGAGGATCATCCTCTTCAGCACCGTGCCATTAATATGCGCCATCGGTTCAAAGCACCCCCGAATTATTAGAGTAGTTTAGTCGGGGAAAGGTCAGTCGCTCATAATCGAGTCTACGCAGATATCTACGCTTTTGACCTTGATCCCGGTAAGGTTTTCCACGACGTATCGCACCTCATGCATGATTGAGCGGCTGACAGTGGAAATGTTTACACCGTGTCGAACAATTATATGCAGCTCAATGGAAACTGTTTCGTTGTCTTTGTCCGTCGTTACACGAACACCGCGGGAAAGAGATTCCTTCTTAAGAAGGCGTACGATGCCGTCGCCCACCGAAGCAGGCGCCATGCCTATTACGCCAAAGCAGCTCGTTGCGGCATAGCCGCTTATGGTAGTTATCACATCCGGAGAAATTTCAAGGAATCCTTTTTCTAGTTCTAGTCGCACAGGTCTCCCCCCCAAAGTATAGAAAGGTCGTCCGCCGCGTCTGTGGCATCTCGGCCACGGCAATAAGGGCGACATTCCCATGATTTTCATTTTACTATCTTAATGCGGTAACAAGGGTATTTTATACTATTTGCGAAGATTTTACAACCCCCGGTTGTCTACTTCAGACCGTCTGACCGATGAGACAGGAAAGAAGGACTTTTTGATACGGATATAAGAACAGTCCGGATAGAATATAGATGTTGCGATGAAGTGAAAATCCACTATAATAAATATAAATGGATAAGCAAACGCCTGATAATATACGCGATAATTGCAATGTATCATTATTCACTCGGGGGTATATTTTTGGAACTGAAAATATATGAAAACATGCTGACGATTGCTTCTATGCAGGAGTTGAGGCTCAGCTGCGGCTTTCCGCTGCTGGACTCAGGAATGGTCAGGACTGCGCTGGCGAGGTCATTGCTCAATTTATCCGCTGTTGTGGATGAACGAGTGGTGGGGATGCTGCGCGTGACAGGTGACGGCGTATTCGTATTTGTGATATGTGATGTTATGGTGCACCCTGAATACAGGGATCGCGGTATTGCATCGGCTATGGTGCTGTATTCGCTGCGATGTATTGAAAATATGCTCCCTTCCGGTGTGCTTGGCACCGTAAGCCTGTTTGCAGCCAAAGAGCATGTCAGATTGTATAAAAGGCTGGGTTTTGAAGCCCTACCGAGCAGGGACAGGGGACCGGGCATGCAGTTGACCGTCATCGGGAGACAGGGAGAAGAAAAATAACATATATCCGCTCTGTTTCTGACGCCTGGCGAAACCTGTTCAACAGTACCGAAAAGGTAAGTAATCTCACAAAAAAGTGCGCACTTGCATAGCCGGGAAATTTCTGTATAATGGTGAATATGATCGAATTTTACATATAGGTTTGCCGGGGCAACCCGTCCTTATCCAATGCAAACCTTGACGCATCTGCAAACCGGGGAGGGTCACTGTTGAAAAAATTATCTTTATTATTGCTTCTGATAATGATCTCGTCGCTGCTGTTCGGATGTGCCGGCAGGAAGGCCGGGGAACTGGTCGTCGGAATGGAGCTTGCCTATCCTCCGTTTGAGACAAAGGACGAAAACGGAGAGCCTGTCGGGGTCAGCGTCGATTTTGCCAAAGCCTTCGGCGAGTATATTGGTCGGCCGGTCAGGATAGAGAATATCAACTGGGACGGACTGATCCCCGCATTGGAAACCGGCAAGGTCGATATGGTCATATCTTCAATGACAATAAATGAATCGCGGCTTGAGAAGATCGACTTTTCAAAGCCTTATGCGAAAGCGCTTCTGGCATTGCTGGTAAACGTCGATTCTGACGTCGAAAAAGCTGAGGATCTGAACCGGGAAGGAAAGATAGTCGCAGTAAAAACAGGTTCCACCGGACATATATATGCCGAGAAGCATTTAACGAATGCCGAGATCCTGTCCCTGCCCGATGAAAGCGCCTGTGTGACAGAAGTCGTTCAGGGCAAAGCTGATGCCTTTATTTACGATCAGCTCACCATATATAGAAACCATGAGAGGAATCCGGATACGACAAAGGCAGTCTACGTTCCCTTCCAGGATGTGGAATATTGGGGTGTTGGTGTCAAAAAGGGCAACACTGAGCTGCTTGAAAAGCTCAATGGATTCATTGACAAATTCTACGAAGAAGGCGGATTCGACAAAATTACTGAGAAGTACCTAAAAGAGGAAAAGGAAGCCTTCGAAAGGTTCAACTTTGAATGGTTCTTTACGGATGTCAATAAATAATGATGCAGAGGATTAGCGGGATCGGGACGGAGCTGCAGATTTGGCTCTGTCCTTCTGTATGAAGAGGAGTGCCATGGATATACGCAAATTGTTCGTTAAAAAAGAAAACGAGAAGGCAAAACCGGCACAGGTGATAGTCAACATGGTATTGGCTCTGGCGGCGATATACCTGTTTTTCATGCTGTCGCTCAAACGCCTGGATATGAAGCTTGATTTTTCATTGCTCTGGAAATTCAGGATAAGATACCTGCAGGGATATAAAACGACTGTAATGCTGAGTATCGTGAGTCTTATACTCAGCCTGGTTATTGGTTTTATTTCGGCCATCGGAAGCAGGTCCAACATACTCCCTATATCTTATATCTCCAGGATATATGTGCAGTTTATAAGAGGGACTCCGATGATCATGCAGGTCTACCTTTTCTTCTATATAGTAGGTACAGCATGGGGAATATCGAACAGGTTTCTCGCCGGTGTGCTTATACTTTCAATTTTTGAAGGAGCATACATATCCGAAATATTCCGCGGGGGGATCGAATCGATCGACGGCACGCAGCTTGAAGCGGCAAAAGCCATCGGCCTGGAGCCGGGACAGACGATGAGGCTTGTGATCCTGCCGCAGATCATAAAGAGGACCCTGCCTTCGCTTGCGGGACAGTTCGCTTCGATAATAAAGGACTCGTCACTTCTGTCACTTATATCGGTGATAGAGCTGACACAAACATCCCGTGAAGTGAGCGCTACCAACTTTGCGGTGTTTGAGGTTTATATGTTCCTGGGGCTTTTATATCTGACGCTCACATTTCCCATTTCAATGTTCACAAAATACCTGGAAAAGAGATTCAGCTATGAAAATAGAACTTAAATCGGTCACAAAAAGCTTTTCGGACCGGAATGAGGTGCTGAGGGACATAACGGTTGAGGAAGATTTCGGAGCCCTTGCCATCATAGGTCCTTCGGGCAGCGGCAAATCCACCTTGCTCAGGATTTTGGGCGGTTTGATCCTTCCGACGTCAGGCGAAGTGATCATAGACGGGCAGCGCCTGCAGTTCGAAGAGAAGTATCTGATCGGACACAGGAGAAACGTAGGTTTTGTATTCCAGGCCAAGGGGCTGTTCAACCATTTGACAGGAAGGCAGAATATAACCATGCCGCTGATACATGTTCATGGGTATGGCAAGAAAGAGGCCGACGATGTGGCTGACATGCTCCTTGAAAGGTTTGGCCTGATGAATGATGCGGACAAGCTGCCGGCCGAACTGTCCGGGGGACAGCAGCAAAGGATCGCGATCGCGCGCGCCGTTGCGACAAGGCCGAAGCTGTTGCTGCTGGATGAGCCCACCAGCGCGCTGGACCCTGAGCTTACAAATGAAGTGCTGGACATGATAAAGGAACTGAGAAATGAAGGGCTCAATATAATACTTGTCACTCATGAAATGGGATTTGCCAAGAAAGCATGCGATAAAATCTTTTTCCTGTATGAGGGCAGGCTCCTGGAAAGGGGCAGCAGCTATGAGTTCTTCAGTTCGCCGAAAACACCCCAATCCGCTGCGTTCCTGAGCAAGATCCTGGAATGGAACGTTTAGAGTACTAAAAAGTGTTTTTATATGTTTTCATATGTCTTTATATGTTCCAGCCTTAACATGAAATTTCATTGAGGTATGATTTAGAATGAAATTCAACAGAGCGTATATGAAATTTCACTAGCGTATACGAATAACCATATAAAATCAGTTGACATGCATTCGCTTTCGTGATATAAATGACTCAATATCATGTCAGAGGCTATGACGAGGACAAAAAGTCCGATAATTTTCGACCAGAGAGGCAGAGCCAAGGCTGGAAGCTCGGCCGCGAAAACCGGACGTACCGGATGGCATCACCGGTTTATGACCACCTCCGAGCCCCCTCCCGAAAGGTTCGAACAGACAGAGTAGGCAAGGGCGTGACCGCACGTTACAGCGGCAGTCGTAAGCACGACACTGAGAGACGGCTCGTTTGTCAGCCGTAATCAGGGTGGGACCGTGGTTGATATCACCCCTGAAGTTTGATCTTCAGGGGTTTTTGATTTACCAGGCAAATTTTTCGGACAAAACATACTTACCTGTTCAGGAAGGAGACATACCATGATTCAAATCAAACTAAAGGACGGAAGCATACTGGAACTGGAAAACGGAGCTTCTGCCCTGGACGCTGCTGAAGCCATCAGCGGTGGTTTGGCCCGCGCCGCGGCCGCGGCAGAAATAAACGGAGAGACGAAGGACCTTCGCACTCAGCTTAAGGATGGGGACTCTCTGAATATCCTGACATTTGATTCCCGGGGAGGAAGGGATGCCTTCAGGCACACAGCCTCACACATTCTGGCACAGGCTGTTTTGAGACTTTACCCTACAGCCAAGCTGGCTATCGGTCCGGCGATCGAAAACGGGTTCTACTACGATTTTGACGTAGAGACCCCGTTTACCCAGGAAGACCTGGAAAAAATAGAAGCCGAGATGAAAAAGATAGTCAAGGAGAAGCTGCCTGTCGAACGTTTCGAGCTTCCCAGGGAAGAGGCTATCGCGCTGATGAAGCAGCTGGATCAGCCATACAAGGTAGAGTTGATACAGGACCTTCCCGAAGGTGAAGTCATTTCCTTCTATAAGCAGGGAGATTTTATAGACCTTTGCGCAGGGCCTCACATTCCGGACACGGGACGCGTCAAAGCCTTTAAGCTGCTTAGCGCTACCGGTGCGTACTGGAGGGGAGATTCAAAGAACAAGATGCTGTCGCGTATTTATGGGACGGCATACGCGAATAAGGAAGACCTTGAGGAGCATCTGCAACGCCTTGAGGAAGCAAAAAAGCGTGACCACAACAAGATAGGGCGCGAACTGGGCTATTTCACGACCGTCGACTATATAGGACAGGGCCTGCCGATCATGATGCCGAAGGGTGCAAAGGTCCTGCAAATACTGCAGCGGTTTGTTGAGGATGAAGAGGAGAAGAGGGGATACCTGCTGACAAAGACCCCGTATATGGCCAAGAGTGACCTGTACAAAATCTCGGGACACTGGGACCACTACAGGGAAGGCATGTTTGTGATCGGTGACGAGGAAAAGGACGATGAGGTATTCGCCCTCAGGCCTATGACATGCCCGTTCCAGTTCCAGGTCTACCTTTCCCAGATGAGAAGCTACCGCGATTTGCCGCTCAGGTACAATGAAACATCGACCCTTTTCCGCAATGAAGATTCAGGAGAGATGCACGGACTTATAAGGGTACGCCAGTTTACGATATCCGAAGGCCATTTGGCCTGCAGGCCCGATCAGCTGGAGGAAGAGTTCAAGGGATGCCTCGACCTTGCCATGTACATGCTGGATACGCTTGGGCTTGGAGAGGATGTCTCATACCGCTTCTCAAAGTGGGATGAAAACAACAAGGAGAAGTATATCGGTTCGGCAGAACAGTGGGAGAATGTTCAGAACAGGATGAGAACCATCCTGGATCACATCGGCATCGATTATGTTGAGGCTGACGGAGAGGCCGCTTTCTACGGACCGAAACTTGACATACAGATCCGAAATGTCCATGGCAAAGAGGACACTCTTATAACGATCCAGATCGATTTTCAGCTTGCCGAACGTTTCGGCATGGTCTATGTCGACTCTGACGGATCAAAGAAATACCCGTATGTCATCCACAGGACGTCGATCGGCTGCTATGAGCGCACGCTTGCGCTTTTGATCGAAAAATATGCGGGTGCTCTGCCAACCTGGCTTTCTCCGACACAGGTCATCGTTCTGCCTATCAGCGAACGGCATGTTGAATATGCAAATACGATCGCAGGCAAGCTGAAAGAGCAGGGGATCAGATGCGAAGTTGATGACCGCAGTGAAAAAATAGGCTACAAGATCAGGAGTGCGCAGGTCGAAAAGATCCCGTATATGCTCGTAGTAGGGGACAAAGAGGCTGAAAGCTCTACCGTTGCGGTGCGTTCAAGAGGCGCCGGAGACCTTGGCTCGATGGAACTCGGCGAGTTCCTCCGCAAGATAAAAGAAGAGATAGACAGCAAAGCAAAATAAGCTGTCCATTGACAATGTCAGACGCCTTCAGGCGCTTAGCCTGAAGGCGTTGAGTTTTGCCGTTGCTCACCGGCTTTGCGAACGGGAGATGCAGTCATCCGTTCTTCCGAGTTGCCTCAAGAATACGTCACTGGCTTTGCAAACTGTGGACGCAGGTGTCACCAGGTCAGGATCGACTCAACGATTTCGGACAATCTGTCTATAAAACCTGCGTCAAATACTGCCATGAATGCGGTGAGTATGATTGCCCCAATTACAAACGAGAGTGCTATCAGGATCATCTTCTGGAAGTATAGGTCGCCGCGCTCATCCATGAGCAGGATCTTGAGCTGTCTGATACCTGTCTGCTTCATATTATTGGACCACTCGAAATATCTAACCTGATGTCGGAATGGGAGGTAAGGTTGCTCCGGCGCTGTTGAACCAGTTCTTTGCGGTTTTTTCCAACCAGACACCGATAGTAGTGTCGAAGACACCGGCAAGCGCTGAAAGGATAATGGCTCCTATAACAAAGGAAATGACGATCTGCAGTGCACTGTCGAATTTGGTCTCGCCCTTTTCGGACTTTAAGAGATGATAGACTTTTACTGCAAGGTTCAGCATGTATCCACCCCATTATGATGTATTTTTTTTGCTGTATTGGCGACCTTATGCCTTCGAATACTGTATTCTGCATCAAAAATACTGATTGAGCTCCGATATTAAGAGAAAAACCTGCTTAGGCTTTCGGATATGAGGATAAAGACAGGTGTAAAGAACAGCAGAGCAATAGCAGCGTAGATCACGATCATGCTCTTGCGCATCCTGCGCGGTATCTTTCGCACTTCAAGCCTCAGCCTGTTTATCTCCAGTTCGGTGAAATCCTTTTCAAGCATCTCAAAGTAGTACCTCATATCGTCACCGTTATATACCCCGATAAGGCCGCGAATAAGCATTGACAGATGCTCGCTGTTATACCTGCTGCCCATTCTGAGAAGTGCCGATTCAAAATTTGATGTCTTAATATCCGCAATCGTTGCGCTTAGTTCCTCGGCAAACGCTTCGCTTATGGATCTGTAGCGTTCCAGGAGGAGCATGATGTTGCCGTTAGTGGCAAGGCCTTGCTTGATGTAGGAAGCCAGTCTCGGCAGTTCCCGTTCGATTCCCCGGGATCTCTCCATGTCGTTCAATTCCAGGCTTCTGTATCTTGATATCATATGGCAGACTGATATAAAGAAAACCGCGGCGCAAATAATGCGGGAAAAGAAAAACAGGGGAACGCAGAAAGAAGCAAGGATAAGTCCCTCGGAAATGATGTTTGCGGTGAACTGCTCAGGAGTAGAGGCAACTTTTGCATTCCTCAGCAAGTTTTGAAGCTTAACATACCGCAGTCTGCTTAACCGGATCAGCGGCATGATATGCCGGGAAAGCCATGAAACCGGGGACTGCAAAATGTTCAGGTAAGAACTTTTTCTGCCGGATCTGAAAAAACGGTCGATCGTCCGGTTAGCATTTGTGCCTGTGAACGGGAAAATGCCCGAAAGCAGAACGTATATGCCGATCAACGAGACAATGTACAGTAAAATGCAGTACATTTCATTCCTCATGAACCTCTATGTTCCTGTTATAGTGTCTTTCACTCACGAGAACCTTACGGGAACCGAACAGCGAATAATGCTGGACAGGCCGTAAATGAGAGCGAAAATTCCGAATGCGACCGCAAATTTCCCAAGGGGATGCGAAAAGAAATATGAAAACCAGTCATAGTTTACAAGGTAGATAAGGGGCAAAGTGAATACCAGCAGGAAAAGCATCAGGATGTACTGGGTAAGTATTTCGTGAGTTTCGGTTTCAATGTTGTCCTGAATGATGCGGATCGCGGACAGCCTTGATACGATCGCTACCAAATCTTCCTTATGTACACTGTTGTTATACGCCTTGACGAGAGAAGAGCACCATTCCATGAATATCGGATGGTTTATTTTGCGCGACATGTTCAGGATGCAGGTCTCCATGTTTGCGTTAACATTGCTTTCGGCAAGAAATCCTTCAAAAACGTCCCTGATAAGCGGATCCAAGTACGACAGGTTTTCCGTAACGGCTGCAACTATGTTACTGCTGCGCATATAAGAAGAAGTAATGAGGGCAAGTGCGCTTTCGAGCTGTAGCGAAATGTGTTTGTCATATTTTATTGAATATACTTTTGCGTTCCATACAGGGACAAGAAATCCTAACGCAGCAGTGAAAGGCAGAGCCATCGTATTTTTGAGGATCAGGTTGCCGGCAATAATTCCTGCGACGGCCAGAAGGATGCTTTTTACGATCAGGAACTGCAAATCTCCTTCACGTCCGGATTCGCGCAATAATTTCACGAGAGCTTCATATTCCCTCATGTGCCAGGGCTTCTTGCCCTGTATCCCACGCAAAACCTGTTTTAGCGTTTGCTTTTTGCCGGATCGCAATTTCAGTATTTGAAAAGAGCTTTTGACAAGCACATCTTCTGTCTTGATCGTACTCACTCCCTTGTTGGGTACTGATAGGCCAACTCATTTATTCCATTTGCCATTATGATTCCTTCGCAGCCCGGTCATTTTTCTGCCAGGGCAAACTCATACATCAGTTCCTTTACATATACCTGTATGGTGTTTCCGAAGATCACGATCGGAATTTCAAGAGTTGCAATGACGCTCCCGGTGTCATTTTCGTATGCGAATTTAAAGTCTGATATAGTAAATGCGGGAGCATCCGAAGAAACTGCTTCTTTACGGATCGCCTGACGATCCGGATCCAAACTGCATCGGAGCGACTCCGCAAGGTCCGAAACGAACTCCCTTTTCAGATGTTCCCTTGCCGAAGGATCGGACGGATCGTTTATCCGTTGTTCGATATAATCCATGTTTGATTCGGTGACAGCATCGTAGTTTTCCTTTCGGATCGCAGTAAGGAGATCCGCGCCGCACCTCTCAAAGGCATGGTCGATATCGTGGGCCAATATCACGATTCTCAAAGCAAATATAAGTAATGAGAGGATCATAATCATGATAATAAGGAAAACAGTCAGAATTATGTATATCGAACCCGACGGGCAGCGTATCTTATGATCTTGTCCGTTTCCAGGCCTTATACTTCCGTTTCCGCTGTATCTACGTCTTCCAATACCGTTCACAAGTCCCCACCATTTCGGATTCCAAACGTATTTTTACAACTTCGGCTTTACCAAAGCTGAACAGGGTCTTTTCGCCGTACACGCGAAGGCGTACCTGGTCTCCAAGCTGCACTTTTCTTGTACCTGTTATGAATTGGGCTTCCCATTCGACAACGACGCTTTCACCAAGCCTCTCTTCGATTTCGGAAATCATGCCGTCAGCTGCGTGGTCAATTTCACCGCGAATTTGGACATGACGCACTATTGCAGCGGTTTTTCTGTCCAGCCAGAATTTCAACTGTATGGCGGATATGACCTGAAGTGTGGCCGATAGAAGCATGATGAACAGCACCATGCAGATAAGGAATTCAAAGTACACATCCCCTCTTTCGTTCATCAGAACATCAGGATATCGTTGCCTTTTGAAAACCGGCTGAACTTCCGTGCTAACACTCTTTTTATGCATCATTGACCGATCCATGACTATACAACTCATTTTCAACTCATCTATAACTCATTTATAACTCTGGCAGGCATCCCGTTATTGAGAAGCCTTCTCTTTAACGCATCCGAAACACTGCCGCACTTTATGAATTCCCCGCGAACTTCAATAATGTTTCCGTCAATGTCAGTGACGTTATCCTGAACCTGAAATGTGTAAAGTTCGTTATAATGTATTTTGCCGTCGATGAAGCTGCCCTCTAATATGGACTGCACCCGCCGCTTATTATCGCCATACTGCTTGATATATACGATGATCGGGTAGGCTTCGACCATAAGCCTCAGCATCAGGTTTTCGTCCAGGTTATACTTTCGGATACCGAGAGTATACATCCTGTGATAAGCATCATATGCGTTGTTTGTGTGGATAGTAGTCAATACCGTATGTCCGGTCCTTGCCGTCTCCTGGGCTATGAAGGCTTCTTCGGAGACCATTTCTCCTACGACGACAAGATCCGGATCAAATTTGAGTATCAGGTCCAGCAGAGCCTGGAGGTCTATGTTCAGGTGGCTGTCTCTGTGCGGGCGGGTTTGAAGGTGGACTACATTGTTAATGATTTTGCCGTTTTTGTCCCTGCGTACAAGATCGAACTCGCGAGTTCCGGCTTCTATCGTTATGATCCTGGTGCGCTTATCCATTTCCATCAAAAGGGCATTTACCGCCGTTGTTTTTCCGGAACCGGTACCGCCGCAGAAGCACACCGAAATGCCGTGTGTGATGAGCTGTTTCAGCATCATGAACCCGTCGGACGTGAACATCCCGCTTTGGACGAGCTGTCCGACGGTATGTTTTTTTGTGTGGATGAACCTGATCGACGCCGCTACGCCCGCGCCTTTGTCCGCGACGGGAGGAATTGCCGCGGCGATCCTGATATTGTTTCCGATATTGCTTACCTCGATCAACATGTTGTCGTCGAGATACTTGTTGTTCAGGTAAAAGATCCTCTGAAGGACGTCCCTGGCATGGGAGGGGCTGTGAAACCGGGCGTCAATGAGCTCGCGGGTGCCGTTTGCATATCGTATCTCGACACTGTCCCACGAGTTTATGTTTATTTCCTCGATCTCCGAGCCCCTTTCAAAATAGCTGTTCAGGAAGCCGTACCCCGTCATATCGTCAAAGATCCTTTTTGCAAGGACGGATGTGTCTCCGGGAAGCCGAAGGTTGCGTGCCAGGAACTGCCGGATGAGGCTCAGCAGGGTGTTTTTGTCAGACTCAACCCCGAAAAGGGAACGCCGAAGCTCACTTATCCTTTCCGTAGTGATATATTGCTGAGCTTTTTCGAATATAGCGATATATTCCTGCTCCGATATCAGGCGATCTGGACCTGACGGTGCCGTCTCAAGGCCGGAGTTTTGCGTTCCGATTAACCTGTTATAAATAGTCTTGCTCATTTGATCCACCCCGCGATACAAGGTTTATCAAGCAGGATATGGTTATCCGAGGATCAAAAGAAGATCAGGATGAGGACAGTATTTTGTCGACCAGGGAGTCAAAAACCCTGCCATAATGTTTTGACATGTCATGGCCTGACTTTTTTCCCAGGGTACCTTCAATAAGCGACCTTTCTATCAGCTGATCGACAGGGAAGGCAAAATGGATGGTTCCTATCCGGCGTTCAATGGCATGAACGGGGGATATGCTGCTCACCTTGTTTAATACGCGTATCGAATCTTCCATGTTATATTTGCTGTCGGCAAGCATCGGAACATTGCTCATCCAGAACGATACTCCCTTCAGGTCCGGTGTGCACACTATTATTTTGCAGCGTGCCATCTCCAGTGCTGTGTATGTAAGATGGTCCTGTGTAATGTTTGTCTGACAATCGACAACTACATAGTCACAAATATTCGCGGCAGTATGCAGCAGGGAAGCTGCGGTATCGTAACGTTGGATCAAGCTGTTCATCGCAAGTTCGCCTTTTGTATAACCCAGGACTCCGAGCCGGTCCCCCACCAGATAAATCTGCCTTGCAAG
>JAAYMG010000151.1 GCA_012521525.1 Clostridiales bacterium
GTTTCCATATTTTATTGGTTGATACCTTATTTTTTCCTAATTAATGATATTATCCTAAAAAGCAGCAATTGGCAATGACATTTCATATCCCGTTTTAGTATCAAAAACGATCTTTGATGTCTTTCCGGATGAACAAGACCGTCGGTGAAGTATCGGATGTCATGAAACACGTCCGACCAAGCATATAATTCAGCAGGGCCAGTTTACATGCATGCCGAGAATAGCGCTGTTGCAGAAAGGATTGAACGGTCAATGGATATCATGGGATTGACATCTGTCGCGACGATAACCATCATTTGCTATCTTGTGGCGGCCATTCTGAAAAGTACGCCGCTGAACAACAAATGGCTCCCGTCGATATGCGGCATACTGGGAGGGATCCTTGGTGCCGTGGCACTTAAGGTCATGCCGGATTATCCCGCAAACGATTTGCTGACTGCCATTGCAGTAGGGATAGCCAGCGGTTTTGCGGCCACCGGCGTAAATCAGGTTTATAAGCAACTTAACAAAAATTAGGCAATCAACAAGCACAGCAGCAGTAGCAAAATTCATGGTATAGGAAGTATAATTATATCAATAATTCCATAATGAATCCCGGTATGTGAAAAAGTAAGGAAGTGGTGCTTAATGGATTACAACCAGGCGAGCCTGAAGCTTTGCGAGGAAAACAGGGGGAAGCTGGAAGTCGTCTCCAGGGTCAGGGTCACGACAAGGGATGAACTGTCCTCGGCATACACGCCGGGTGTCGCGGAACCATGCCGTAAAATACATGCAGATAAGAGGGACGTTTACAGGTATACCATAAAAGGACATACTGTGGCTGTCGTGACAGACGGATCCGCTGTTTTGGGTCTTGGCGACATAGGACCTGAAGCGGCGATGCCGGTTATGGAGGGAAAAGCGGTCCTGTTCAAGGAGTTCGGGGGCGTGGACGCTTTTCCGATATGCCTTGATACAAAAGATACTGAGGAAATAATAAAGACCGTAAAATACCTGGCTCCCACGTTTGGCGGAATCAACCTTGAGGACATATCTGCCCCGAGATGTTTTGAGATCGAAGAGAGACTGAAGAAAGAACTGGATATACCGGTATTTCATGACGACCAGCACGGTACTGCTATTGTCGTTGCCGCCGGTATCATCAATGCTCTGAAAGTGGCAGGAAAGAAGTGGGATGACGTCAATATAGTCATCAATGGAGCCGGCGCCGCCGGTATCTCCATATGTAAACTTCTGCTGCAATTCGGACCCGGGAATATCGTTCTGGTTGACAAGCCCGGTGCGCTTTGTGTAGGAGAGGAATGGATGAACCCGGCACAGGCAAGCATGGCCGAAGTGACCAACAAATATTGCGAGCGCGGACCGCTGGCAGAGATCATCAAGGGAAAGGATATCTTTATCGGCGTTTCCGCTCCCGGAATAGTTACTTCCGACATGATTGCGGCCATGGCAAAGGACCCGATCGTATTTGCCATGGCAAATCCGGTACCTGAGATAATGCCTGAAGAGGCCAAAGCGGGCGGGGCCCGCATCATAGCCACGGGCAGAAGCGATTATCCCAACCAGATCAACAACGTTCTCGTTTTCCCGGGTGTGTTCAAAGGCGCGCTGATGGTACAGGCAAAACAGATAGTGGAGGAAATGAAGATCGCTGCTGCGGAGGCACTGGCTTCCCTGATATCCGATGGCGAACTCAGGGAGGACTACATAATACCTTCGGTCTTTGACAGAAGAGTTGCCGATACCGTGGCCGGGCAAGTGGCCAGGGTAGCCGAAGAGTTGGGTATTGCCGGAAATCCGCGCCGTGTATAGGGCACGTCATTTCATCTGCAGCAATCAAAGCGGACCGGATATGACCCGGGAAATACGTCGACTTGTCTGCCATAGGTTAATGATAATTTTTAACGGCACTTCGGAAATCCGTAGTGCCGTTCTTTTACTTTGATCTGGAAATTTAATAACTACAATATCATCCATTATCCTGGCAGGGATCTTTTGATAAGACGGAGTTTACACTCCGTCCCATCAGCAGTACAGCACGGAAACGCTTAATAAAGGAACGCTCAATATAGGGAATTAAAGAGCGTTCACATTGATGCCGTTGACTTCTATGGAATCTTCTATGGGGATCAGGAGATATTTTCTTCCGTCGATCGTACGGACTTCAAACTTGTCTGAGAGGTTGGCCTTTGAGCTGATCACAACGTCTTCGGTTTTGATGACAAGTTTGCTTGATATCAAATTTGACGCTTCGATCTCCTCACCGATCCTCTCTTCGTACTCCTGTTCAAACTCGGCAACAGCGGATTGCGGCACACCGCATTCATAAAGGATCATGCCGATATCCTTTCCTGTCACAGCGAGGGGTTCGGCATCCTTTATCGACTTGTTGAGTTCGATGCGCTCACGTATGCGTTCCTGCATATGCCGGGCTACTGCATAGTTGAAATATTCGCCCAGACTATCCGAGAGGACTTCGCCAAAGATGGCCTTCTTATCCTCCGATGTGGGAGGTGCCTCACTTGAGAAGACGGCCTGCACGAAATCCTCATGTTTCTTTTCCGGATTCTTTATATAATAAAGGGCATTGTAAATATTTGCTCTCCTCTCGTCAAACGCGGGAAACAGGAACCCGAGTTCAGGCATTGAAACCTGCCAGTCGGGTACGCGATCGCGAAAGGTGTTTTCGTCGGGGAAATAGCTCAATGCCGGCTTGGACAGGTTGACGGGACAGACGCTGCAAAGTATGTAGTTGTATACTTCTTCCGATCCTTCCTGGAATATCCTGTTGTCCTTGCCGCGGAACGGGACGTCGTATGTCTCGTGGATGAGCAGGATAAGGTAATTCCCGTCAAAGGACAGGGAGCGTATGATATTTTGAAAAAACTGTTCTGCGGCCTCAGAGTCTTCCAATTTGCTGTCCCTTAGCCGCATCAGCAATTTATGCTCAATGCCGTTTACGACTGTTTCGGTATCGAACTCAATATCGATAAGATTTTTGCCCGGCTTACCCGACAGGGGCTTGCTGAAAATGGCAAGATATTTGTGCCGTTCATCTTCTTCGATATTGCCGAATACATAGTTGAACGTGGCAAGTACGGACTTTTCGCTGTTCACATAACAGCCGCGCATACGGGGTATGGCGTTGCGGTCGATCCTGAACCTTCGCCTGATTTCCATGATCTCTTTCTTAGTCACTTTTTACCTCCAACTGATCGGACTGTAATCTGTAATTAACACCCGGTGCGAGTTTTTTAATTATAATATCAATTTACCATTTTATCAATCGGACAGAAAACCGTTATTTATTTTTAAATCCAACAAATGTTGCAATTGCAACATACATCTTCGGGCTGTCATGATACAATGACCCCGCATCGGATAAGACTCCGGACGGCTGAGACTTCAGAGCAGTTCCGATCTGTAAAAGATAGGCCGTTTGGATGAATGTGAATTATAGAGGGCTGATACGCGCCCGGTTTATGAACCTAGAAAATTGGAGGTAAGTTTTATGGGTATGTTTTGCTATCAGTGTCAGGAAGCGGCCGGAGGAAAGGGCTGCACATTGCGTGGAGTGTGCGGGAAGACCGAGCCTGTTTCAAATCTCCAGGACCTGCTGATATATACGCTGAAGGGCATCTCGGATATCGTCGTCAAGGGAAATCTGGACGTCAGCAAGCTTGGCAGGACCAATCATGAAGTCCTTAACAGCCTGTTCTTGACAATAACCAACGCCAATTTTGATGACGCCTCTATTGAAAAGCAAATCAACAAAATGATCGCTATCAGGGACGAGCTTAGAAAATCGGTCACAGGGACAGAACTTCATGACGCTGCTACCTTTACAGTGGATTCCAGGGAATCGATGCTGGCAAAAGCGGCAACAGTGGGCGTGCTGTCGACCGATAACGAAGATGTGCGCTCCCTTCGGGAGATGATTACATACGGCCTGAAGGGAATGGCGGCATATGCGGAGCATGCCAGGAACATCGGAAAAGAAAACCCTGAAGTGAACGCATTCATTTATGAGGCATTGGCAGCGACGCTTGACGACTCGCTTACGGCTGATGACCTTGTTGCACTGACACTAAAAACCGGTGAGCATGGCGTGAAAGTTATGGCGCTTCTTGATGAAGCAAATACTTCGAGATTTGGAAATCCCGAAATAACAGAAGTAAATATCGGAGTCAGGAACAATCCCGCGATCCTGGTTTCCGGACATGACCTGACCGATCTTGAACAGCTACTTAAGCAGACACAGGGCACGGGAGTAGACGTATATACGCACAGTGAAATGCTGCCGGCGCATTATTATCCCGCTTTCAAAAAGTATGAAAACTTCGCGGGGAACTACGGAAACGCATGGTGGAAGCAAATCGAAGAGTTTGAGTCTTTCAGGGGCCCCATCCTGTTCACGACCAACTGCCTGGTCCCTCCGAAGAGCGAGGAAGTAAGAAAAAGGATCTTTACCACAGGTTCCACGGGTTATCCCGGTTGCAGACACATAGAAGCCGATGAGAACGGCAGGAAGGACTTCTCCGAGATAATCGAGCTTGCGAAGAGGCTTCCTCCTCCGATCGGTATCGAGACGGGCAGCATAATAGGGGGCTTTGCGCACAACCAGGTACTGGCTCTTACCGATAAGGTCGTCGAAGCGGTCAAGTCCGGAGCCATCAGGAAGTTCTTCGTAATGGCAGGCTGCGACGGAAGAATGAAGTCCCGCGAGTATTATACCGAGTTTGCGGAAAAGCTTCCTTCGGATACCGTGATTTTGACCGCAGGGTGCGCAAAATATCGTTACAACAAGCTAAACCTCGGTGACATCAACGGGATCCCGCGTGTGCTGGATGCAGGACAGTGCAACGACTCATACTCGCTTGCAGTCATCGCGCTGAAACTGAAGGAAGTATTTGGGCTGGACGATATCAACAAGCTTCCGATCGCGTTCAACATCGCATGGTATGAGCAAAAGGCTGTCATCGTACTTCTTGCGCTGCTTTATCTGGGCGTGAAGAACATCCACCTCGGACCGACCCTCCCGAGCTTCCTGTCTCCGAACGTGGCGAAGGTCCTCGTTGAAAAATTCGGCATTGCAGGGATCGGTACCGTAGACTCCGATATCGAACTGTTTTTGGCTTAGTTAATGTTGATCTGATAAGTCTTGATGCCATGTATATTCCATGGGACTGGGCATTATCTTTGTCACTGTTTTTATTGATTATGATATGACTGCAGCCAGGAAAACGGACGGTTCGATAATCGCTGTGGTACTTAGCAAAAATGCACAGGATGCAGGTTTTGCGATAAAGCCTGAAGGCAGAGTCATCAGGGCGAAGCTCCCTGCCAGTACAATTTAAACAATCGTCATTCAATAACTTTTTCGCTGGATAAACCCTTGGAATGCTTGAATTCAGTGCATTTCAAGGGATTTATCTATTATTCGGGAAAATATTACAAATAATACCAGTTTAACAGATTGTTTAAAATGTGATATCATAAAAAAGATGTGCCGATATTTAACAGAAAATATTTCTATTTATTTGATGTATAAATAGTATTAGAAATCAATCAAACTGCAGGAGGAGCATGGTTGGTGTCCGGATACATAAATACAGATTCTGAATACAAAAATTATTTTTATGCAGAGAATGATATTTGCGACGACAGGGGGATACTGCTTTTAAGAAAAGGCCAATTGATCACGGATGATATAAGGGAGAAGCTATCGAAACACGGTATAAAAAACGTAAAAGCGTCAGACAGAGGCCAGCAAAGCATATCACAAATACATAGCAAAGTAATCGATTCGGTTACAAGGAATCTTGAAGAGAGGTTGAAGGTCCAGGACAAAGGTCTGTTTGAAAAGGCGAATCTGATATTGAAATCAGTGATATTTGAAAACAAATCAAAACCCTGGTGGGTGTGTATCAATGCCTTGGCAAATTACTTGGGTTGGCTTTATACGCATTCCATAGATGTAGGTCTGATCTCGCTGGTTATTGCCGCCAGACTCGGATACTCGGACCAGGAGTTGTTCAATATCGGTTTGAGTGCATTATTGCATGATGTGGGGAAGCTTCTTGAACCGAAGGCCATACTGCAAAAACCCGGTAGTTTGTCTGAAATTGAGCAAAATATAGTCAGGCAGCATTGTGACTTAGGGGCGAGCTCTCTTCAGGGGTTCAACTTGCCAAAGGAATATATTGACGTCGTCATGCAACACCATGAACGTTTGGACGGAAGCGGATATCCGAGAGGATTGAAAGGAAACGACATTTGCTTGAATGTTAGGATCGTTATCGTTGCCGATGTGGTCGATAAGATGACATCATACTGCCCGCACGAAAAACTGCAGGACATGGAGTGCGCAATGCGCAGGATAAAAAGCCAGAATGAAAAGTACCCGCAGGATTTGGTGCTGATGCTGGAAGAATTGCTGCTTGCATAAACTGAAAAAAGAGACTTGGTACATCTGCTGCTGCATTATTCACACATTAGTAACGCCTTGGATTTTGATCCAGGGCGAGTTTAATACCTTATGGTTCCAGAAAGCGTTTGTACCGACTTTACTTCCTCATTATCAGGCTTTATATTGGACAACGTGTATTTGCATTATAAGTCGGAAAAGCTTCCGGTGAGCTGAGCGGTGTTTTTGGGAGGATCCAAGCAACAAAATAGTGCATCCGATGTTTTTTATTATGCTTGTAGGAAATGTCATTAAATGTCCTTGTTGTCAAGAGATATTGTCAACAGAAAAAACTGCTTCATTTCTGAAGCAGTTTTTTGGTGCGCGAGGCGGGACTTGAACCCGCACGTGCGTATTGCACACTAGAACCTGAATCTAGCGAGTCTGCCAATTCCACCACTCGCGCGCATTATTCAAATTTGTAATATTCAAGGGGCTGAACTGATCAACCCCTTGATCTGGTGCGAGTGATGGGACTTGAACCCATACGCCATCGACACACGCCCCTCAAACGTGCCTGTCTACCAATTCCAGCACACTCGCATATTGATTGAGCTACAAAGGGATCGCGCTCCATGAGGGGACTTCTGTTTGAAGCGCATTATTGATTATAGCGTTTGGTTGGCGCTTTGTCAACTGTTAATTTAACTGGATTATCTGGTACGCAAATTGCAAGTTAAAGTGAAACACTTTTTCTCTGTCAAATGTTATCTAGATATCTTGTAGTTTTCGCTTGTTTCTGGCGGTTTGGGTCTGGGCGGAACGGGAAATGCTTTCGCTATGAACA
>JAAYMG010000152.1 GCA_012521525.1 Clostridiales bacterium
AATCGTCGATGTCGACTATCTTCAGAAGCTCCGGGTCCAGAGACGTTATCACCGCCATCATCTTGTCCTTTTGCGCCTTTGCGGCTTCCATCGACAGGAACGCCCTTTTAATGGGTGCTACGCCAAGTGTGATCGTCTTTCTCATAAATCTTCCTTCCTCTCATCCATTGCGCGGCAAAACCCGTGTAAAAAACACCGGATAGAGCAGCGGACTATGTTCCGAAATATATACAGATTTTGATATACGGAATTAATACTCAGCTTATGCTTGCACTGAATCCGTGCACTGAATCAATAAAGGTCATTTATCCTGCAGTACAGTTCCACAAAGGTTTTATACAGATCATCGTAGAGTTTGCTGAATTCCGGTCTCGGTTCGGACCATTCCACGGGGGAGAACGCCGCTCCGGCCTGGCCAAGGTCCTTATACACGCCCACACCGACAGCAGCGGCCAGCGCGACCCCGCGCGAAGTCACACTGCTGGTCCTGGAAGAAACAGTCCACGTGGGGACATTGAATATATCCGCCATCATCTGCCGCCACAACCGTGACCTGCCTCCTCCTCCGATAACACGGATATCGCTGATTTGCCGCGTCTCACGGTAGACTTCCAGGATGCTCCTGAGTGCGAGCGTAACGCCCTCAAGCGTTGCCCTCATGAAATGCGCCTTACCGTGTTCGGATGCGATTCGGAAGTAGACTCCGCGGGCGTTCGGGTCAAAAATAGGCGAACGCTCGCCTTCTATGTAAGGCAGGAAAATCAGACCTCCGGAGCCCTCGGGAGCCTGAGCCGCTATACTGTCGAACTCCGCGACATCCTGTACGCCAAACAGGCCGCTTGCCCACTCTATGCACTTCCCGGCAGCCTGCATAGTGCCGAACACCCCGACGCCCTCACCGTCCAGGGACGGGATGTTGAAGACTCTCCTTGCGCTGTCGACGACCGGTTCCGGAGAGTTGTAACTCAGCCATGCCGTCGTGCCAAGAGAGCAGTACATTTCTCCGGTGGAGATGCCTGCACCCGCGTTCGCGCAAGCCCCGTCACCGCCTCCGGTTATGACCGGTATGCCCGGGGGCAGTCCGAGCAGATCCGCCGCTTCATCGGTGAGCTTCCCCGCAATGTCCGTGCCTTTCCTGAAGGTCGGGATCTTTTGCGTATCTATGCCGAGTTCGTCAAAGATTTCGGATACCGGCTGCCTGGTATAGATGTCCATCAGTTGCGCATGAGCTCCGTCGGAGTAGTCGCATGTATCAATATTCCCCGTAAGCTTTGATGTGATAAAGTCCTTTGACTGCAGGAACTTTGCCGTTTTGCCGTAAACCGAAGGCTCGTTTTCTTTTACCCACAGTATTTTTGCAAGCGTGCTTTGAGCCCCGAGAGTATTTCCCGTGCGAAGGTAAATCTCGTTTCTTCCTATCGACCTGGCAATCAGCGATTCTTCTTTGGCCGCCCGCGTGTCGGAATGCAGCATCGCAGGCCTCAGAGGAATGCCTTCCGCATCCACCGGCAGGCATCCCAGCATGTGCCCCCCGACTCCGATGGCTTCTACCTGTCCTCTGTATTCGGGCTTGCGGACAAACAGCGCCTTCGCAGTCGAATATACTCCTCCCCACCAGGACAGGGGGTCCTGTTCGGTCTCGGAACATCGGGGATCGTCAGGATAAATGTGATCCGCGAAATCCACGACTTCGCCGAACTCATTTACCAGCGACGCCTTCACCGAGCTCGTGCCTACGTCAAATGCAAGAAACAGCATATCTTCCGACCTCCCGTCCGTTAAGCTTCGAACACCCTGGCTCCGTAAGCTTTGAGCTTTTCGTTCCATTCAGCCTTGAGCTCCGGGGACGGCGGCCGGAACTCTTCCTGTATGGGAAGCCCCATCCTGCCGCTCTTGGATGCCGCGAGCCTGTGGTACGGAAGCAGCTCCGCACCGAGCAGGTTCGGCATTTCCTTTGTCAGACCGGCTATTGCCCTGAAGTGATCGTCTCTGTCATTAAGACCGGGTATTATCGGGCAGCGAAGCAGGATCGAAGCACCGGCCGCATATAGCTTTCGCAGGTTTTCCATGGGGAGCCTGTTCCCTACACCCGTAAAACTCACATGGAGCGCGGGCTCGGTTTCCTTGACATCGTAGAGGAACGTGTCTACGTAAGGCAAAACTGCCTCGTAAACCCTGAATGGAGCATAACCGCTTGTTTCTACCGCAACGTTGAGCCCTTCTGCCTTTGCTGCCATTGCGAGCGCCAGCATGAACTCCGGCTGCATTGCCGGCTCACCGCCCGAAAGGGTCATCCCCCCTCCGCTCGGACCGTAATACATCCTGTCCCGCAATACTTCTCCGATCACCTCTCCGACAGTTACGTCACGTCCGACAAAGCTGAGGGCGCCTGCCGGGCAGACAGCGACACAACTCCCTCTGAGTGTGCAGCGGGAACGTTCGATAACGTGCCTGCCGTCTTCAAATCTGTGCACATCGCAGACCGCCGCGCAGGCCCCGCAGCCGATGCACTTGCTTTCGACGAACGAGAGATGTATCTCGCGTGAGATACCTTCAGGGTTGTGGCACCAAATGCAGTTAAGCGGACAACCTTTCAGGAACACCGTCGTGCGGATACCCGGACCGTCGTGTACGCAGAAAAACTGTATGTCAAAAATTCGACCTGTCACATCATGGGGTATCTTTTTTACATCATTCGTATTTTTCATAATGATGTCAATCCCATGTCAGTATGACCTTGAAAGCCTTACGCTGTTCAAGCATCCGGATCGCCTCCGCGCACCGCTCGACCGGCAGGACCACGTCATAGAAATCGCTTGCCTTCAGTGTGCCGTCAAGCATCATCCTGACGATGGTGTCATGGGTGCGGTGCTCGCGGTATGGATAGCTCATTATATGGACGCTTACGTTGTTCGGCAGCTCATACAGGTCTATGGTGCTCTTGCCCTCAGCCAATACGCCGTACACGCAGACCTTGCCGCCGGGCTTGAGGAACCTTGCGCCGCGCTTGATGATCTCGACTTTCCCCACTGCATCGATGACAATGTCGAACCTGCGGTCCTTCAATACTTCCTCGGGGCTTTCACTGTGCGAGTTTATAAGGATGTTTGGTGAGGAGACCTTTTTGATGCGCTCCAGCCTGTCGTCATGATGGCCGATCACTACTACCGAGTTGACGTTGTAAGCCTTCAACTGGTAAGACAAACCCATTGCAACG
>JAAYMG010000153.1 GCA_012521525.1 Clostridiales bacterium
GTATTCGCCGGCAGGCTGAAAAACCTCGGCTGCGCGGTACTGGTCGGCAAACAGACCTACGGCAAAGGTCTCGGACAGTACCACCTTACCCTGGAAGACGGTTCGGTCGCAATCATCACGAATTTCGAAATAAAGCCGGCCGGCAATGAAAGCTACAACGGCAGGGGCATAGTTCCCGATCTCATAGTCTCCCAGGGGACAGCAAAATATCCGATGCCGAAGCTGGGAACGCTCTCGCATGCAAATTCGATCAAGTTGGGTGAGGTATCCGAATCTGTCTATCAGCTTGAACTGAGGCTCCACCTGTTGGGCTATCTTACCGATACACCCGACAATACATTCGATTCGAGGACGCTCTATGCGGTCCAGTCTTTCGCCAGGGAACATGGTCTCCGAGTTCTCGGTTACGCCAGCGGCAACATGATATATCATCTGAATCTTGCTGTAGAAGAACTTTCAAAAAAGACGGTCTCTGTGGACACCCAGCTTGAAACTGCCGTCAAAATAGCAAAAGGTTACTTAAATCCCACGATTTCACATTAAAGACTTATATACTCATATATCTGTAGTTTCGTTATAGTATGATTTCGGTATAATACGGTTATTCGGACATATAATAAAATACGCAAAACAGGGTCCTGTCTTGCGTATTTTTCTTATTATCGAGGTATATGCAATGAAGATGTCCGAAAAGCAATACGGAAAATACGTAAAGGAAAAGTCCCCAAAGTCCCCGCTGGGACGCGACATGCTGTTTGCGTTCCTCATAGGCGGCGCGATCTGTACCGTGGGCCAGGTCGTAAACAACATACTGCTCAAAATCATGCCGAATGTTCCTGATGCATCGGCAATGACATCGGTATGCATGGTGTTCCTTGGGGCATTTCTCACTGCCCTTCGCATATATGATAACATAGCGAAATATGGCGGTGCCGGTACTTTGGTGCCGATCACCGGGTTTGCCAACGCAATGGTTTCTCCCGCCATGGAGTTTAAGTCTGAAGGGATCATAACCGGACTTTGCACAAAAATGTTCACCATAGCGGGACCAGTGATAGTGTTCGGACTTATCGCCTCTTATATTTACGGCATCTATCTGCTCATATTCGGATAGCGTCAGTCTCGCATGCTGAGCGAGATCCTCTTTTTCTCCACATCGACTGACAGTACAGTGACTTCTACCTGGTCCCCCACTTTGACCACTTCCGACGGGTGCTTTATATACCTGTCCGCAAGCCTTGAGATGTGAACCAGGCCGTCCTGGTGCACGCCTATATCCACAAACGCGCCGAAGTCTATAACGTTGCGTACCGTACCGCGAAGCTTCATGCCCGGTTTGAGATCCGAAATGTCCAGCACATCCTTGCGAAGGATGGGTTGCGGCAATTCATCCCTCGGATCCCTGCCGGGCTTTTTCAGCTCGTTTAATATGTCCCGAAGAGTCGGGATCCCGATGCCGCAATGATCGGCTATGGCTTCAAGTCCGGCCTGCTCCACTTTTTCTGTCAGTTTATCTGTCTTTCCGGTGCGTATATCCTCTTCCGTCACACCGCAGAAAGACAATATTTTTCTTGCCGCATCATAGGATTCCGGATGGACCGCCGTATTATCCAGCACATCATCGCTTTCGGGCACACGCAAAAAACCTGCGCACTGCTCATATGCCTTAGGTCCCAGTTTAGGTACTTTCAGCAGCTGCGACCTTTTTGTGAACTTGCCCTCTTTTTCGCGGTATGCAACAATGTTTTTGGCGACTGAAGCGGATATTCCCGAGATGTACGACAACAGCGATACCGATGCCGTATTCAGGTCAACGCCCACCTTATTGACACAGTCCTCCACGACCCCTCTCAAAGCTTCTCCGAGCCTTGCCTGCGGCAAGTCATGCTGGTACTGGCCAACCCCGATCGACTTCGGGTCGATCTTTACGAGTTCTGCCAGCGGGTCCTGCAGACGACGTGCTATCGAGACCGCACTTCTGAGCGAGACGTCATAGTCCGGAAACTCCTCAGCCGCAAGCTTTGACGCGGAATAGACCGAAGCACCCGCCTCGCTTACGACCATGTAGGACACGTCAAGGCCGCACTCCGATATCATGTCGGCTACGAAAATCTCCGACTCCCTGGATGCTGTCCCGTTGCCAATGGCTATGACCTCAACACCATGCTTTTCGATAAGCCTGATCAGTTCACGTCTTGCGTCCTCGATACGGTTTTGAGGAGGTGTGGGGTATACCACGGATGTATCCAGGAGACGTCCGGTCTCATCCACAACAGCTATTTTGCATCCCGTGCGGTAAGCCGGATCGAGCCCCAGGACGGTCTTACCCTTGAGCGGCGGCTGCATCAGCAGGTGGTTGAGGTTCATGGCAAACATCCTGATTGCCTGCTCATCCGCTTTCTCCGTCAGGCTGTTGCGTACTTCCCTTTCGATCGACGGGAATATCAGCCTCGCATATGCGTCGTCGACAGCCTCGCGCACCAACCCCGTAAGGGTCCCCTCACCTTTCAGCGTCCTGCGGTACATCAGGTTCTTCGTGACCGATTCGTCTGCCCTGATTGCGACTTTCAGGAATCCCTCCCGCTCCCCGCGGTTGATGGCAAGTATCTGGTGGCTCTGGACCCTGTCCACCGGTGAACTGAATTCATAATATGTGCTGTAAACCGAATCTTCTTCTTTCGCTGCGACCGACTCGATGCGTCCATATTTCATCGTATACTCGCGTATCGCCTTTCGCACGGATGCATTATCCGATATCCACTCGGCTATGATATCCTTCGCACCGTTCAAGGCGTCCTCGACGGTTTCCACACCCTTTTCGGCATCTATAAAAGCAGCGGCCAGTCCTGCCGGATCTGCATCGTTGGCTTCCTGTGCGTAGATCGCTTCTGCCAGCGGCTCAAGGCCCTTTTCTTTCGCAACGGTCGCCCTCGTGCGGCGCTTCGGCCTGTACGGACGGTATATATCTTCAAGCTCCGCAAGGACAGCAGCGCTTTCGATGGCCTGTTTGATCTCCTCGGTCATCTTTCCCTGTTCGTCTATCAGCTTGTATATCTCATTGCGCCGCTGGTCCAGGTTCTGCAGGTAGGCATAGCGCTCGGAGAATGCCCTCAGCGTCTGGTCGTCTACCGAACCTGTCAGCTCCTTGCGATATCGGGCAATAAAGGGAATTGTGTTTCCTTCTTCCAACAGCTTGATGATATTGGCGGCATGTTCTTTTTTA
>JAAYMG010000154.1 GCA_012521525.1 Clostridiales bacterium
AGCCGGATGATGTGCTTGATGTTTGGAAAAGTATGAAGCTTAAAATGTTATGTTAACTATAAAAATTGATGGGTCAAACAGTGGCTTTGGTCACTGATTTAATACAATATTAATTGTACAAGGAGGTCTATACATGAAAAGCGTTGTGAGAAAGCAGCCTAACTGGCTTTTAGAGACTTTGACCCTCATTGCCCATGGGTTCGGAGAAAAGGAAGGTTATCCGATGGACTTCGTGACCAACCCTGCGGTCTACAATATGACAAGGGAAGAACTCGGCGAGAAACTGGGGACCACCGTCACTTATTTGAGGACCGTCTTCGATCAGACACGGGAGATCCTGCGACAGTACCCCGACCTGGAACCTTACAATGAAAGTTTCTGTTATGGCTGTCTGCCTCTGGTTTCTTTCAATATAGACAGTTCGAGCAGACTATATGCCGAAGATTTCAAGAAAGCCCTGTACTACCACGCCCTTCTAGAAAGGGTAGAACTTGAAGAAGACGAGGAAAAGATACAGTTCGATTCAGAGGCAAATATTTCAAACATGCTGAGCTTGCTTTCAAAGACCAGCTCAAGCGATACGGACAAAATGAAGCTGCTGACCCTGTTCCAGATGACCGACCAGTCTTTTGATCGTATAAAGGAGATGCTGTGCAAGGTCGAGGAAGTGCTTGTACAGAATTTCGGCATAATTGAGGAGAAGTATAACAACGCGGTTTCGATGTATGCTGCGGGTGACGGAAAGGAGGCTGAGTCCGCACTCAAGAGACATATAAACCAGTTTGATTATATCGAAGCATCAGATTTGGATTTCCAGGTGAGCATTGCCCATTTAAACTCGCTGCATCTATACAGTCCGCTTTACGAAAAGAATAAGCTTTACACCATCATGGGCATAGATTTCGAGCTGCTGGCCAGGCTCAAGCAGGAGGCAAATGAGATGGAAGAGCGGCCGCTGAACTGGGCCAAAGCCTTTGCCGATTCCAACAAGATGAAGATCATCCGCATGCTTGCGCAAAGACCCATGTTCCTGAGGGAGATTTCGGATGCATTAGGTGTGTCGGGTGCCACGACATCCCATCATTTGAAGCAGATGATAGATGCCAAACTGCTCAAGTTCAAAATTTCGGGAAGGAAAATATACTATACGATCAATGCCGAAGAATTTGAAAAAATAGCGTCGATCCTGCTGAAGATAGCCGGGATGAGCAGGGAACGTGAAAATGACGATGCCGGCGGAAAGGCTGGCGGGCCGGACAAATAGGACGGAGATAGACTTGTATGTTTTCTGCAGTTCATACTCCAACGAAAAGGAAGAGGTAGATTGTGATGAGAGCAAATAACGGTGATACAACGAAGACATCCCGAAAGGAAGTCAGATTTGGAACTGTACGGAGGATGATAGGCCATATCAGGGCACATGATCCCGCCATCTTTGCATATGCGGCGACTAATGCCCTGACGACGGGTATCGAACCGTTGCTGTCAGTGTTTGCGCTTCAGATCATAATAGGGCAGATGACCGGTGCCCAGGCAGTTATCGGCAAAGTATTGATCACGATTGCCGCATATATTGGCTTGTCGGCATTATTAAGGATAATCTCAATAAAGGCCAACACCTTGAGCTGGTCCAGATTTGCCTACTTGAGGATGGAAATCGTACGCGAGATGTTCAACAAGCTTCTGACGATGGACTACGCCAACTACGAGAATGCAAGCTTTTTCAATGAGAGGCAGTCTTCCTTCGAGGCTGTATCAAACAACAACAACGGCATTGAGGGGATCTGGCACAGGTTTTTCGATCTTAGCGGAAAGGTCGTCTCCATAATACTGCTCGCCGTGGTGATATCCCTTTTCAACCCGCTGATTGTCCTGGTGCTGGTACTGTCCGTTGCTGTGAGCGTGTTTGTGCTGCAGAAGGTCTCCGTGTTCAGGCATGATATGAGGGCCGACATCAGCCAGGCGTACAGGCGTGTCTCCAGACTCTATGAGACCAGTTCCGACTTCTCGTACGGCAAGGATATTCGCCTTTTCGACCTGAGAGGCCGTATATCGGATCTGTTCCGCAGGGAGATCGCGTTTTATAAGGACGTAGTGACCAGGATAGTTAACAAGGAGTTTTCACTGAGCCTCTATTCGGCTTTGGCCTCGGTGTTTGCAGAGCTGATAATGTACGGTCTGTTGGTATACGGAATCATTAACGGGAGACTTACCATCGCTGATTTCTCGATGTACCTGGTTGCCGTATCGCTGTTCAATGCCAAGCTTCGCGAAGCTGCCACGGACATCGGATTTGTCAGGGATCAGATACTATATGTGGAAGACATGTACGAGTTTCTCGATACCAACCTCATTACGGAGAATTCCGACAAGCCATTCAGTGCAGACGCGCCCGTCCGGATCGAGTTTGAAAATGTATCCTTCAAATATCCCGGCACCGACCGGTATGTGCTGCGGAATCTGAACCTGACGATCGAACCTTCGGAGAAACTGGCGCTTGTCGGAGTAAACGGCAGCGGTAAGACTACACTTGTCAAGCTCTTATGCGGTCTCTATCGTCCGACCGAAAGCCGCATACTCATAAATGGCACCGACTATCTGGATATGAAGCTGAGCGACCTTCAAAACCTGATCGCAATGGTATCCCAGGACGTGCAGCCCCTGGCTTTCAGCGTAGCCGAAAATGTTGCCGCCTCCGAAATCGTTGACAGGGAGCGCGTCGAGGATTGCCTGAGACAGGTCGGGCTGTGGGATAAGGTGGAAAGCCTGCCAAGAGGGATGGATACGACTGTTCTGAAAGTACTCGATGAGAATGGCGTCGTATTTTCGGGCGGCGAGAACCAGAAGCTCATGATAGCAAGGGCATTATGTAAACCCGGCACGCAGATGATGATCATGGACGAACCGACAGCATCCCTTGACGCGCTAGCT
>JAAYMG010000155.1 GCA_012521525.1 Clostridiales bacterium
CTTGCTTTTAAAACCCATAGTATCTTGACGCTATCTTGGCCGGTGAATCACCTTTCCTTTGTGACTTGATCGTGATATAATAAACTTTATGCGAAATTTGATCGATATGGAGACGAGCAGATGAAAAACAAAAGCATTATTAACGATTTGACGACGGGAAGCGTGAGCAGGACCCTGGTCAAATTTGCTTACCCTTTGATGCTGTCTAATTTGCTTCAGACAGTATACAACATGGTTGACATGATCGTGGTAGGCCAGTTCGTGGGTAAAGTAGGTCTTTCCGCGGTATCCATAGGCGGAAACCTTCTTCACCTGTTGACTTTCATTGCCATGGGATTTTCTAGCGCAGGCCAGGTATTGATTTCCCAGTATGTTGGTGCCGGTGATAAGAAAGCGATCAGCCGGACGATAGGAACGATGTTTACCTTCGTTCTCTCATGCGCCATTGTTATGACAGTTGTTTGCTGCATTTTTGCAAAGCAGCTGCTGGCATTTATGAACACACCGTCAGAGGCATTCAAATTCGGGTTGGACTATAGCGTAACCTGTTATGCTGGCCTGTTTTTCATATACGGGTATAATCTTGTAAGTGCTGTTTTGCGTGGTATGGGGGACTCGAAGCACCCGTTTATTTTCATTGCTACAGCCGCAGTGACTAATCTTGTGCTTGACATTCTTTTCATAGCGGTTTTCAAGTGGGAAGTCTTCGGAGCGGCCTTTGCCACCGTTATAAGTCAGGGTGTAAGCTTCATATGGGCTGTAATATTCCTCTACAGACACAGGGAAGAGTTCAACTTTGACGTGAAGCTGTCCAGCTTTGGCATTGATAAAAATATCTTCAAACGCCTTGCAAAGCTGGGCCTTCCGATGTGCTTGCAGAGCGCGGCAATATCCTTCTCGATGCTGTTTGTCAACTCCTTTATCAACGCTTATGGTGTTGTGGCGTCTGCCGTTACGGGTATCGGCAATAAACTCGGCAACATTACGAGCGTCATCTCACAGGCTCTCAGCGTAGCGGGGGCTGCAATGACAGGCCAGTGCCTTGGAGCGGGGAAACACGAAAGGATACCGAAAATCGTTGGCACTTCGTTGGCTATCAACCTGGTATTTTCGATTTTCCTGAGCCTCGCAACCGTACTTTTCCCTAAATCGATTTTTGGCATGTTCAATAATGAGGCTGAAGTTCTTGAGATGGCTATAAGCTATATACCGTGTGCAGTCCTGCTATACATCGGTGCTGCTTTCCGTTCACCGTTTATCAGCCTTATAAACGGAAGCGGCCAGTCGAAGCTAAACCTTGCCGTCGGTCTACTGGACGGTGTGATTTCTCGCATCGGCCTGGCTTTGCTGCTTGGTATCACATTCAACTGGGGGATCAAGGGCTTCTGGTATGGCCACGCATTTGCCGGATTCGTGCCGTTCCTGATCGGCGGTGTCTACTTTATTTCGGGCAAGTGGAAGGAAAAGAAGCTCATAATACATTAGACTTTGATGCCGGTCAGACTATGATTACCGCGCGGTAAAAGAGGACATATGATCATTCGGGTCAAATGCGGACTGGAATTAGCGGATGGATAAATATAAATATGATGATTGATTGAGGCTTTATGTTTCTCTGCAATCTGCCTGAGATTATTATATAAATGATATGGCTAAATATAGAAAAGGTTGGAAGCGGTTATTGCTTTCAACCTTTGTTTTTTATACAATAAATTCGATATAACTTATGAAGATATTCGAATAGGATTTTATATAAGTAAGCAAAAAGTGGAGCAAATATTGTTGTTGCAGAGTCTAAATAATAGCAGGGTCTATTAATAAGATAAGCTTTATCACAGTTATATGATATTTGATAACAGGGTGCGTGTCGGAGCGCTCGTCAAAGGACAGGATTACTTTGTCCGTGTAGATGCTTTCAACGAGTCAGGAATTACATAGGGCAAAACCATAAAACTCGGTTCCGTATAATCCGTATAATATTTTCAGTACGGGCCCGTCTTTTGTGTTTTTAGCAACTACATGCCGGAAGTCTTTTAGCAATGCCCGCTTATAGCGGCTTAACTTAAAATTTATGAAGGGAGAAATCAAAATGAAAGCTGAAATCAACCTGGTAACGATCTGGACGGAAGACATTGAAAGGATGAAAGACTTTTATACACGGGTCCTTGGGTTCAAAATCAAAAGTGACCTGGGCGGGTACGTCGAGTTTGAGAGCAACGGTGTACGCTTTGCCATCTGTGTGAGAAAAACGATGTATGACTATAGTGATGAGTATAGAAAGGCAGCGACAGGGCAGGCTTTCGAACTCGCATTTCCATGTGATGATCCCAATGATGTGGGTGCTTCTTATAATAAGCTGATCGAGTTGGGAGCAACGCCTGTCTGTCCGCCCGCAAATATGCCGTGGAACCAAAGGACCGCGCTTTTTGCCGATCCTGACGGGAACATTCACGAAATCTTTGCTGACATCGCTTAGTGGTAAGACTTCATATAGTGGAAACAACGACAGGGTTTTAATATATTTTACTTAATATATCAGAGAAAAGGGGAAACTATATGACGATCAGAGAACTGTGTGATGCAATTGAACTGCAAAACGAGATAAGGGGCGACGTTATATCATATTATGAAAGTCCGGATTTTAGGGAAGCACTTATAAAGATAAACGAGATCACGGATAATGGCAGCAATATTATCGGCGAGATCCAAAAGGTGTTTGAAGTTTTGGCGCCGGATGACAGAAATGTAAAAATGCTGACGTATATGCTGCATTGCGCGCTGGTGGCGCATGACGAATATGAGCAGCTCGGGATAACGGACGATATTTTTGTTGCCACGATGCGCTGCTTTACCCGCTTTATCGGTGAATGCTTCGTCAAGACCGGGGTCTATGCCTTTGACAGGGCATGGTGGACCGGAAGACAGGTTTTAATGAAGCTTTTCAGGATCGGTGAGCTTGAATATGAGATGACGAGCTGGAACGAGGAGCCGGTCATCAGCATACATATTCCATCCGATTCGGATGTTTCAAGGGATAGATGCGTGGAGTCCATAAGGCGGGCGAAGGATTTCTTCGCCAGGTATTATCCGGAGTATTCTGGCTGCAAGTATATTTGCGACTCATGGCTGCTGTCCCCGGAGCTGAAGAAGCTTCTGCCCGAAACGTCGAGAATAATCGGCTTCCAGGACATGTTTGACATAGTTGAATTAAAGCCCGATTCGGAAAGCTTTATAGAGTGGGTATATAAGATGGACTCGTTCGAATTTGTACAGCAGGAGGACGAGTCAGGCAAAACGAAGTTAGTATACCAGAAGAAAAAGATCGATTTTGACCGGTTGCCCGAAAATACTTCACTGCAGAGAAACATCAAGGCGCACATCAAAGCCGGTGGAAAAATAGGCGACGCCTTTGGGATTTTGAAGGAGATCTGACTCGGGTCATAATAATTAGCAACCGGACAAAACGAACTGACCAATGAGCTTTTCGTCATCATACCATGCGCTTATCATTATCACACCATCTCACGACCATGCTTTTAATTATCACACCATTCCACACCATGCATATGAAGACAAGAGCAAAGAGAAACGAATAAATATCCATTATTGCACATGTTGGGAAAGATTGCATTGTTATGTTGATTTCCGTGTCAAAAAATAGTATAGTGATTATACAACATAGCAAGTCGGGAGCTATTTTTAAGGAGGTCATAATATGAAGTTCTTTAAGTGTGAAGTATGCGGAAATATGGTGGAACTGATCAAGGCAAGCGGAGCACCTATGTCGTGCTGCGGTCAGAAAATGACGGAACTTATTCCCGGCACTGTTGACGCTTCATTGGAGAAGCATGTACCGGTTTATACTGTGGAAGACAATCTGGTAAGTGTAAATGTAGGTTCGATAGACCATCCGATGGTCCCCGAACATTATATTGAATGGATAGCGCTTGAAACAAAATTTGGATTCCAGAGAAAGCACCTCAATCCCGGCGAAGCGCCTCATGCCACATTTGCCCTTGTAGACGGCGACGAAGTCGTTGCGGTATATGAATACTGCAACCTGCACGGCCTGTGGAAGAGCTAGTAACTACAGAATAGTAAAACTTTATTAAAGATAAACTGCCTTCGACTGTTGATTGGTCGAAGGCAGTTTTGTGATATTGGCGAAAATAAATCACGGCATATTGCGTACTAAAATACCGTCAGTATAACTTTCCCTTGTTGGGCTATTCATGCCACGCGTTTAACGCGTGGTTTTGATTTTGAGCAACTTTTTATTTTGTGTGGAGTAACCTTGGCGCGTAACCGGGCAGAGAAGACCTCCTTGACTATTAAGAAAGTCAAAAGATGCCGCGGGAAAAGTTTCGACCCGATGGGAGCCGAAATTCGGAAACTGAAAGCTTCTTCTATATTTCGGCTCCCATCGGGTCGAA
>JAAYMG010000156.1 GCA_012521525.1 Clostridiales bacterium
ACCAAGCGCTATATGAGCATGATACATCTTGAGGCCCTGGATGTCATGACTGATTCACAGGTAACTGCTGGCTAGTTGATGACTACCAAGCGGGTTATGAATTTGCGAAAAATTCTTGACGGTACCCCGTTTAATGCAAACGCATTATGTTAAGGAATAAAACAATACGAAAGGCGGTGAAAAATTGTCGCTTGAAGATATAAAGACCGTTGCTGACTCCGAACGCAAGGCATCACAGATACGTGCCGATGCTCAGACCGAAGCAAAACGTATCGTTGCCGAAGCAGAAAGAGAAGGCAATGCCTATGCGGAAAAGGCGCGCTCGGAAGCGGAGCAAACGGTACGCCGCCTGTTGGATGACGCGAAGAAGGCGGCTGATGAGCAGGCCGCGCAAATAAAAGCTTTCGCACAGGAAAAATGTGCTCAGTTGGAAGAGGCGTCGGGCAAACGGCTTGAAAAGGCAGCCCGAAGTATCGTAGAAAGGATCGTGAAAGCCTGATGGCCATTCTTGCTATGAAACGGCTCAACATCATAGCGCTGTCTGCAGACCGGGACGAACTGTTGAAGGGTCTGATGAAGCTGGGCTGTGTCGAGATATCGCAGCCCGATATCCCGGAAATCGAATCGGATGCAAACTTCCGCCTGGCAACCGACGAAAGCGCAGGCCAGCAGGTCAGTTCGAACCTCCAGGAAATACAGAACGCTCTGTCGATAATAGACAGGTATAGCCCGATTTCAAGGGGGTTGTTCTCCGCACCGCGCGAAATAACCGTCGAGAGGTTCTTCGATCGTGGGCGCATCGACAGCGCATTGGAGATCGCCCGCAATATATCTGCGCTCGTGCATGACATCTCGTCATATGAAGCCGAGCTCAGCCGCCTTGCCGTCCGCAGGGCCTCCCTTGCCCCATGGCGGTCTATGGACGTACCTCTGGATCAGGCCTCGACTCAAAACCTGAGTGTGATGTTCGGCGTATGTCCCGGCACTGTGTCCGTTGAGGAACTGGAAGAAGCAGCTTCCTCGGCCTCTGATGCGTTCAAACTTGAGCGTGTCCGTTCAGACAACGAACAGCATTACCTGCTCTTGCTTTGCTACGCCGAAGACACCGATGAGGTGCTTTCAAATATAAAGCGTCTGGGCTTTACAACGGTATCGTTCAAAGAGTACAGCGGGACAGCTGAAGAAAATATCAGGAGAATGGAAGCCCGCGAAGAGGAGCTCAAGGGACTCATAGAAGCCTGCAAGTCGCAGATCGTCGCTTTCAAGAAAGATGCCGAACTCCTGGAAGATGCCGCTGACTCCCTTTCAGCCGAGCTGGTGCGGGAGAATGCCCGCAACAACATCCTGAAAACCGAGTACACGATATTGATCACTTCCTGGGTCCCGGAACGGGAAATGAAGCGGGTAGAAAAGCTGCTTCAAAAGTTCGGCTGCGCCTACGAGTTCAGAGATCCGGCGGATGGCGAATCACCCCCTGTCATCCTTCACAACTCAAGATTTTTCTATCCCTTCAACATGGTCACAAACATGTACAGTCTTCCGGAATACGGGAGCCTGGATCCAAATCCGCTCTTCGGCCTGTTTTTTGCGCTGTTTTTTGGGATCATGTTTGCTGACATCGGATACGGTTTGCTGCTTGTGCTGGTGTCGATATTCGCGACCAGGAAGCTGTATCTCAGAAAAGGCAGCATGACTGAGCAAATGGTGATGCTGGCCGGAATCTGCGGAGTTGCCGCCATATTTTGGGGCATCATGTTCGGCAGCTTCTTTGGTGACGCGGTTTCGGTTTTCTCTGAAAATTTCCTTGGCACCCGGTATGTCCTGCCTCCCCTTGCGTTCAACCCCCTGGAAGGTAACGGGCCGCTGATCCTGCTAGTGGTCTGTCTCGGAATGGGCGCCGTCCACATACTTTTCGGCATGGGCATAAAAGCCTATATGCTGATACGTGACGGTAAACCCTGGGACGCCCTTATGGACGTCGGGTCATGGTGGCTTCTGTTTGCCGGCATCGCATTAGCCGTGCTGGGCAAAGGCTGGTATGTCGCCCTGGCGGGTGCCCTTGCCCTGGTCCTTACACAGGGCCGTGCCTCTAAAGGAATATTCGGAAAGCTTCTTAAAGGCCTGTCATCACTTTATGACATAACCGCCTACTTTTCCGATGTCCTTTCGTATTCCAGGCTGATGGCACTCTGTATGGCCGGTGCCGTTATAGCCAGTGTCTTCAATATACTCGGCGGAATGACCGGTCCGGTATTTTTCTGGGTCGTGTTCATAATAGGCCACTTGTTCAACATGGGTATCAACATTATCGGCACATATGTCCACAGTGCCCGCCTGCAGTACCTTGAATTCTTCGGAAAGTGGTACAGGGAAGGCGGAAAACCCTTCGAACCGCTTAGCGTGTTGACTAAATATGTAAATGTAAAAAATGAACAGGAGGAAATCTCTATATGATCGGTTTGCTGCAATCCATTTTTACAGGTACGAACATTGCTTTCTTGGGAATAGCCCTTGCCGTCGCCCTCCCCGGAATAGGCTCCGCCAAAGGAGTCGGAATGGTCGGTGAGTCCGGCGCAGGTCTGATCACCGAAGATCCCGGCAGCTTTTCCAAGGTCCTTATTTTGCAGATCATCCCCGGTACCCAGGGCCTCTACGGATTCGTTATCGGTCTTTTCGCTCTCATCAACCTCGGAGTTTTCGGCGGGACGATGCCCGATCTGACTGTTGCGCAGGGCTCTTTATACTTCATGGCTTGTATGCCGATCGCCATCGTGGGTCTTATTTCGGCAATTTTCCAGGGCCGCGTCGCTGCTGCCGGCATCAACATCCTTGCGAAGCGCCCCAACGAGATGTTCAAGGGCGTCATGCTCGCAGTCATGGTCGAGTTCTACGCAATCCTTGCACTGCTTGTATCCTTCCTGATGGTCCTTTCACTTTGATATCCGAGCTTGAACCCGGATGGTCAAATCAAGTTTTCATGCGGAATATTTGAATTATTGGAGAAGAGAATGAACGGAATTGACAAAATCATTGAGCGGATACTCCAAAAAGCAGAGCAGGAGCGGGATCAAATACTCTCCGAGGCTTCGTCCGAG
>JAAYMG010000157.1 GCA_012521525.1 Clostridiales bacterium
CATATTTAATCATAATGAAGATGAGGTGGCATAATCACCACCTCACCCTTACAACAATTTCATTTTGCCGGGTTACCCCAACAATTGACAAAGAGCCTTTATTAATGATTATAATAATCTATATCAATAAAATTAATGCGTTATCTTAGATCTATTCCTTGTTATAATGCACAAATATAGATAAAAGATTATTCCTTGACATATCCATGAGTATGCCTTGACACATCAATGACCCAAACCCACGATCAGGATTCCAGACGAAAAATTCTAATAGCACCAGATCAATAGCACCAAACCCCCGGCAAGGATACCACTTGCATTTTAACAATTACCTGCATATACATAAGGCAAGTATTTTTTTGCCACTCCCGCAAGAGCATATACCGTCCTTACAGGTGTCGGCGGTCTGTCGGTCATTTTCCACGCAGGAAAGAACCTCGTCACATGTAATGTGATGTTCTTGTCCACACCGGCAAGCCATGATGCTATCTCTTCCATTTCTTCTTCAGCGTCGTTTTCACCGGGTATGATCAGAGTAGTCACTTCCACATGACAATACTTCGCAGCGGTTTTTATAGTGTTCAGAACGGTGTCAAGATCCCCGCCCATGCGCTTGTAGAACTCATGCCTAAAGGATTTCAGATCGATATTCATGGCATCGATGAACGGAAGTATTTCAAGAAGGGGTCCTTCCAGGATGCACCCGTTGGTTACTGCGACATTGACAAGTCCGTTATCACGAATGAGCTTTGCGCAGTCCATCACAAACTCATACCATATAAACGGTTCATTATATGTGTATGCAAGTCCGACATTTCCGTAAGGTTTTAGCGCGACAGCCTTATCCACTAATTCTCTGGGCGATAATTCTATCCGACGTACCTCATCTTCTGCCTTTTCGGGATCTGCCATGGAGATTTCGCAGTTCTGGCAAAACGAACAGCGCATATTGCAGCCGTAGCTCCCCACGGACAATATCCTGCTGCCCGGCTTAAACCTGTACAAAGGTTTTTTCTCTATCGGATCAAGGGCGATCGATGTTATCCTGCCGTAACTCTCGCAGACTATTTTGCCGCCCCGGTTCCTCCTGGCCCTGCACACGCCAAGTTGCCCGTCGGAAAGATTGCAGCCGTGATGACAGATCCCGCACCTTGCCCTCATTTGTGCCGCACCACCTCAAAGCGCTCTATTTTTACGTCTTCATCATCGACACGTATTCCGGCCTTCCGCTTTGCTATTGCCAGTTGGGTCTCCACATCATCGACCCCATCCAGATTGGGCAGAAGCAGCCCACGTCTGAAGCCTTTCGTGACAATGACCCCGTAACGCTTTACATCCAACTGTGATAAAGATTCTACCGGTTCCTTTTCCATCAAAACATCCACACTGTATATGAGGTCATCAAGCTCGGATTCCCTTACCCTGTCAAACCGTGGGTCCTCGGTACCCGAACTTATCGCATTGCGCAGGATCTCTTCAGCGACGCAATTCGTAACCGGTTCTATCGTTCCTATACATCCCCGAAGCTGCCCGTGTTTGTAAATGGAAACAAATACACCGGCTCTCTTGCCGAGCATCTCCTGTGGGAGGTCATCAGGAAGCGAAGCAGGCTTCCCTGTTCGGACATATGTCTCCAGGGACAGGCGAGCCAAACGTACATATGGGTCTTCTTCGGCTCTGCGTTTTTGCGCTTCCTGCCTTGTCTTCTCGATATATATCCGCTCAAATTCACGGTTAGGGTCAGTACCTGTTATCTCAAAAGAGCAAATACCGTATCCCACTCCAAACGGGCCTTCGTATGAATATAGTTTTGGCTGAACTGACTTTCCGTCAAGAGCGCCCGCCATCACAATGAAGGAACGGAGTCCGCACTCGCCCGCGGCATCGCAGAATGCAGGCGTAAAGTCAAACATTTTTACAAAATCGCCGCTGCCGAGTATATCAATGATCTGCCTGTCAAACTCGGGGCCTTCCCCGGCAAAGCCGTATGGTCCGTCCTCCTTCAGTTTATGGGACAAGTCGCCGCTTGCTATAAAAACCGTTTTTCTGTTCAGATCATCCGATATTCGCGCGATCAGTTTTCCCAGCCTGTAGTGATCGGGAAAAGACAGCCCGGAAATACCTATCCTCACTAATTTCGCTTTCAGCTTGTAGGGCTGCAGAAAATACAGCGGAACAAGGGTCCCGTGGTCGAGTTCCTTGTCCCTTTCTCCCAATGTGCCGGCAGGCAATCCCTCTTTCTCAGCAAGCATTGAAAGCCTGTGTACGAACTCAGCATCATATTCCATTTCCACCGATACCTTTCGTGCCCCGAACCGTCCGAAATCTCCCTTTGCCGATTTGCCGGGCGAGATATGAAAATAGTCGCTGTAAACAGTTGAATGCGGAGAGAGGACCACGATCGTGTCAGGATCAAACCCGGCCGCCATGCGCGCCGCTTCTTCATACCCGTCGATAGTACTCTGTATTTTACGCTCCTCCCCGCGTCCTATCTCCGGAATTATGATAGGCGGATGCGGAACTGCCATCGCAAATACTATAGCCATGCCAATCCCCCTTCTGTCTTTACACCCCATTACATGGTCAAACATCCATACTGAGGTCATTTTATCACATATGTACAGGCTTTGCCATATTGGGTGCACTTGCTCTTCAGGCAAAAGCCCCGAGCAAATCGAAACGCTTGCACACCGGGTATTGACTAATATGGTATTTATTGGTATAATGCGAAATATGGAAGTTATTGCCAAATTGTGTCGACGAAAACACAGGAGGTCCCATTGATGAAAAGGTGTGCCGCTAATATTTTACTTGCTGTTATTATGATTATGTTGGTCTCGGGTTATGCGGGTTTTGACATTTCACCTGCCCCAGCGACTGCCCTGGCCACTGAGCTTCCTGGAGATGGAGCCAATTTTTCAGCCTTAGCCTATACCCCCTCCCCTTCT
This sequence comes from Clostridiales bacterium, assembly GCA_012521525.1. GTDB lineage: Bacteria > Bacillota > Clostridia > Oscillospirales > JAAYOS01 > JAAYOS01. Next base: position 2,949 of record JAAYMG010000157.1, read on the forward strand.
ACCGCAACAGCCATGGCCTCAACTCCCGAGGTTGCCGGAGGAAAAGCCAATTCAGCCGTTTCATTTGTAAAGGTAAACGGAAGAAGGATAAGCTTCCCGGACGGACAACCTTTTATTGAAAACGGCCGGACGTTGGTACCGGTACGCTTTATAGCGGAAGCGCTCGGATATGAGGTTGACTGGATACAGGAATCAAAGACTGTTACGATCAACAACGGCCAGATCTTGCTCCCGATAGGAAGCAAAACTGCTACGGTGAACGGCAAGCAAGTCACAATTGACGTTCCGGCAAAGCTCGTAGTTACTAACGGTATGACAAGGACATATGTACCGCTGCGCTTCGTGTCGGAATCCCTGAACTGTACCGTTGACTGGTTTAACGCGAACAGGAGTATAATAATAAACTCCCTGCTGCCCGACGGCAAGGAAGTCAGCTTATACGATCGCTGCTACCAGTCAGAGCTGTTTTATGAGAAGATAGATAAATCCAATCCAAGATGGGAAAGTAAACTATATCTAAAATCAAGTCTGAAAGCATTGAATGACGATGCCTGTTTAGATGCCGAATGGCTTATCGCAAGATACTTTACAAGATATCCCACATATAACATCAGGGAAAACGGATCTGATATATACATCCTGATAAAGGAACCGACACTCAAAACACGCCGTGAAGTAAAGGATCTGCTCATGACATTTTACCCGACCGGCTATGAGGAAGTATACGATATCCTCATGAAAACGATCCGTGAGGAAATATTTGAGAACAATGGATTAA
>JAAYMG010000158.1 GCA_012521525.1 Clostridiales bacterium
ACACGAAGAACAACGTTCTCACACAGGCCGCGCAGGCGATGCTCGCCCAGGCGAACATGCAGCCGCAGAGCGTACTTCAGCTGCTCAGGTAACCATCACACCACAAGCAATCTTATTTCAAACAAGGATCAGGATTCTGATAATCTGCATAGCGAAAGCCGCCTTTAAAGGCGGCTTTCGCGTAAACATATTATTCACTTTCGCAAGCTTTATTCTTCATCGTGGCGCGGATTTGCACGGACGACCAGGACGGCTTGTACCAGGGCGGTAAGCACTTCTGCGGTGGACTTGTTCCTGGTGTAGTCCAGGGTGAGGTCCCCTGATTTGACCATATACCTGGGAGGCAGCTTGTTCAGCGCAAGAGCGATCGTGTCTTTTCTGCACTTGCTGCAGGTGCAGCATTTGAATTTCGTCATGACCTCGTCCACACGCTGATAAACCATGTACTCCATTATGTTTATGAGATCTGGGTCTTTTACCGTGCCCGGCTGCGCTGCCTCTTCACTGTTTGCGGCGGTCACGGTCGGATCGACCGGTTTTGCGGCCGGTGCAGCGTTCGTTTTGTTATCGATAACTTCTGATATCGGTTCGGTGATTACAGAAGATGTTGATTCCGCAAGCTGTTCTGACTCTTCCTCCGTGTTCTCGGGCTCCGATTTGTTAGCCGACGGCATTATCTTCTTATACATCAGCTCTTTGCTGAGCCCTTTTTTCAAATTCCTGTTAGCCATACCTACCCTCCTGTTTCCGCTGGCGGGATTGCGTTATGTCTTTCTATGTATTTTTATAACCCCAACTCGACAAGCTCCTCTATGAATGCGGCATAATCGCCGATTGCCTTGTTTTTGGGAGCATAGTTCAGGATGTTCTGCTGGAGTGTCTGTGCTTCGCTGATCGCCACACTTGAACGTATCGTGGTCCTGAAGAGCGGGATACCGAGATCGGAAGAAATCATCTCCGCTGTTCCCCTTATTTCCGCGCTGAGTTTTGTGCGGGGATTGAACTTTGTCAGCAGGATGCCGAGTATCGAAACATCCGGATTGCAGTATTTCGTTACATAATTGACGGTTTCCACGATCTGTGTGATCCCCTGCAGGCTGAAAATATCCGCAAGCATCGGCACGATGATATGTTTCGCCGCTGCATATGCATTGACGGTAAGCACACCGAGAGTGGGGGGAGTGTCGATTATTATATAGTCATAGCAGTTGCCGAACGGCTTTAGAGCGTCCCTGAGCAGGAACTCGCGGCCTGATTCTGTATATTCGAGTTCTATTCCGCTCAGGAGTATGTTTGACGCGATTATATCGGCAACACTTGTATGCTGTACAGCATCAAATGGAGAACTTTCGCCTTTCAGGACATTATATATGGTAACACCTTCGGTGTTTGCCCCCATACTGAAGCTGAGGTTGCTCTGGGGGTCAAGGTCCACCGCAAGTACCTTAAATCCTCTGTTTTTCAGCCCGGAGGACACAGCCCCTACGGTTGTCGTCTTTCCAACGCCGCCCTTTTGATTGGACACGGCTATGATTTTTGGCATAGCCCATCACACCCTTAATTGCCAGATTTCGACAGAAAGATTTCATATTCGGCACGATAATACACTTTTTGATATTGTAGCACAAGAAGCGGAAAAGCACAACCGACCAAAATGAATTATCCCATAAATTATTCATCTGGGGTATAAAGTTTTCGGGATTTCATTCGATAATATTAATAGGACATAAATGTGTCTTCGTGTTTGTTGATTTCACGTATATAACCGGAGTCGTATTTAGTTATCAGTTAGAGTTTTCAAAAATAATGACCGTGGACGGACGGAGCGATTTATATGAACATAAGACCAACAAACATTGGCGGCATTGCCCGCGTATATCAGAAAAATGTCAACAGTACTGTTCCAAAGAGCAGCCAGTCTAATCCCGCCTCCAGGCAGGACGTGGTGGAGATAAGCAGGGATGCTCTGGAGAGGTCGGAGTTTGGCAGCGTCATCAGGTCGACTGCCGCAGAGGTGGCTAAGGAAGTGCCTGCCGAGGAAATCAAAAGGCTTCGTGAGGCCATCGAAAGCGGGACTTATTCTGTGACCGGAGAAATGATCGCCCGCGCTATTCTGGCGAAAATAAACAAGTAACTGATCTGAAAGAGCAACAGGTAAAAGAGTAACTATTAAGAAGGAGTATGAGATGAGTATTCCCGACAGCCTTTTCGAATTCTTCAAGGAGTACGCCCAGTTCCTTGAAGAGATGGAGTCGGTGCAGAAGGAAAAGCTGGAATCGGTACTATCCGGCGACCTTCAGAGGATGGAGAGGTCGATAAAGTCCCAGCAGGCATACGCGATGCGGCTTGAGAACATTGAAAACCGCCGCCTCCGCCTTCAGAAAGAAGCCGGCTTTGCCGATATGACATTTTCCCAGCTCCTGGAACATGCAGAGCCATATATGCGGAACGAGTTGCGTGAGCTGTTTTACAGAGCTCAAAACGCATTTGCGAATATAAAACACTTCAACGAGAAAGCGCTGTCGATAACACGTGAAAAGCTGCGGACTCTTGAGCTTGACGGGGCCGGCAGCAGCCCGTTCAATATTGAAACGAATGCTTGAAACCTGGCATATTGGAGGACGTAATGAGTACTTTTCTGGGAATTGAAGCGGCGAAAAGGGGCCTTAACGCTAACCAGATCGCTTTGAATATAACCGGCAACAACATCACGAACGTCTCATCGGAAGGATACACGCGCCAGCGTGTCGACACCGTATCGATGGCGGTTTCGGGTCACAGTTCACGTTTTGCGCCTAACCAGGCCAACCTCGCGGGACAGGGAGTCAACGTGCGCGGGATAACCCAGATCCGCGACGCCTTTCTTGACCGGCGCTACAGGGATGAGGCCTCCGAAGTAGGATACTACGATAAGGCATATTCAATAATGTCGGATATTGAGACGGTACTTGACGAGTACTCTTCCAGCGGTCTCAAGGACTCACTTGCCCGATTCTTCACCGCTCTGAATGATCTGAGCAAAAATTCCGACCAGACGGTCAATGCCAACATCGTCCTGACCGCGGCAAAGGACGTAATCCAGGTGCTGAATAACTTCGACAGCAAGCTTAAGATAATACGCGATCAGCAGATCCAGGACCTGACTACAGATATTGGAGAGGTAAATACGATCCTTAAGCGGATCGCCGACCTCAACTACGCGATCAACCAGGAAGTGTTCGCAAACAGCATCAACAACAAAGTCGCATATGGACCGAACGAACTGATCGATGAGCGCAATTTGCTCATAGACAGGCTTGCGCAATTTGCAAACATTTCCGTAAGCCAGAATGAGAACGGCTCAGTCCACATCAAGATCAACGGCAAAACGGCAGTTAATGATGATGAATATCATATGCTCGGTATACAGCGCAACACTGACGATACCGTGACTGTCATGTGGCTTGATTCAGGTCAAAGAGTATCTCTCGAGTCCGGTTCATTGAAAGCCTCGATCGGCATGATAAACGGCAAAGGGCCTCTTGCAACCGGCGAAGAGACCAATGACAAGGGCATACGCTTTTATATCGACATTTTGGACAGGTTTGCCGAGAGCCTTTTGGGGGAATTCAACAACGTCATTCCCGTAAAGTCGGCGTCCGGTGCCGGTACTGAATACAAGGTGCTTTTCACTTCAGGCGGTAATGCCAGGGTAACTGCCGGCAATATTTCCATAAGCGACGAATGGATGAAAAACCCGGCTTATATTATAGATGAGTTCGTCGATGCGGACGGGAATTTCGACAACACTTATATCGTCAAGGCATTATCCCTGTTCAATAAGGAGATCAACTTCAGGGGAATCGTCGCCACCTTTGAGGAATATGTCAACTACTACAACACGACAGAGATCGGTCAGCAGGTTTCGTTCCTGAAGGGGCGTCTTGATACGGCAAATTCGGTTTCCAACATGCTCCTTGACCAGAGGGACGCGGTTTCTGCCGTTTCGATCGATGAGGAGGGGGCGAACATGATACAATACCAAAAAGCGTACAATGCTATAGCACGTGTCATGACTGTTCTGGACGAGATTTTGGATGTCCTCATCAACAGGACTGGCGTAATAGGGCGGTAGTTTCTTAAAGGAAGGGTCTGAAGAATGAGAATCACACACAGCTCAATGATGCGCAGCTACATTTCGAATTTGCGCTCCAGCATAAGCAACCTGGCCAAATCAAACGAAAAGCTCTCTTCGATGCGAAAGTACTCAAGGGCATCCGAGAACACATCCGAGGCATCCAGGGCTTATGTGATCCGCGAGCAGCTTTATAAAAACGAGCTATACCTCAAAAATATAGAGGATTCCATAAGCGCCCTGTCGGCTGCCGAGACCAGCCTGCTCACCATAAATGACCTGATCAAGACAGTCCAGGAGAGGAGTCTCCGAGGTGAGACAGGGACCATCGACGAAATAGATCGGGATGTCATCGCAAAGGAGATCCAAAATATAAGGGAACAGATCCTGCAGTCTATAAACATCAAGTTCGGGACAAGGTATCTGTTCGGGAGCTCGAACAACATCGAGGCACCATTTTCCATAGGGACGGATGGCAAGCTTGTCTATAACGGAACGAAGGTCGCAGACATCTTCCGTGATCCGGTCACCGGCAAGCTCATGTCCCCTAACCCGAACTACGATCCGTCAGATCCTGATTCGACGGAATATCTCGAAGTGCCGAAAAACAAGGATATCTATGTTGATATTGGCCTGGGTATTGTCGTAAACGACGACAGGATCGATCCCAAGACCGCTCTTAAAATATCGTCATCGGGCATTGATGCGATAGGTTATGGGGAAGACAACCTGTTTGACTTGCTGACAAAAATCGAAAACTCCTTCCGCAACAATGACATGTCCAATATCGATGACTACCTTGATAAACTCTCCAGGCATAAGGACAATATTATGCTTCATGTGACCGACATCGGAAGCAGAGTTTCCTATATGGAGAAAAGCAAAGAACGCATCGAAAACGAGATTTATAATCTGAAGGTAAAACAGGCCGACATCGAAGCGATAGATTTGGAGTACGAAACGATAAACAACAAGAGCTATGAAATGGCCTGGATGATCAACCTCCAGCTCGGAAGCCAGATCCTGCCTGCTTCGATATTCGACTTTCTCAGGTAGGTCCGGCGACGTCCAGGCAGCTATGACTGATTTTATAGTACTGCAAAGGAGTATTGGACCATGCAGCTGCTAAAAATTACTACCATTCCTATCAAAATAAAGATCGATGTTGTGATGGCAAGACTTAAGCTGAGCCAGAAACCGGCACAGGCTGAGCAAAGGACGTTAAACGCCAGGCTCCGAATGAACCGTGAAGATATAAAGGTACATATCGATACATATCCGTTCAGAAAGAACCTTGGCCTTCTCAAGTTCAAGGACTTTGCCAGAAAGGCTGCTGAGCGGGGAAAGGAAGCAACGGTTCAAGCCATGTCCCGGTATGCAGAGCTGGGCAATAAGCTTGCCATGGCTCACAAAGGGGTTTCCGTTGCTCAGGCGGCTTATGAATCGCCGATAACGGTACCGCCTCCAGAAACGGCATATCAACCCGGTGCGGGAGCTATACTATCATGGAGCGGACCGCAGCTTGACACGGAATTCGATCCTCCGCAGGTTGAAATGGATTGGGATATCGGAAAAGCTGAACTTGAATATATTCCGGGCAAGCTGGAAATAGAGATCGAACAGTATCCCGATATAAAGATAGAATATCTGGGTTCCCCAAGCTACGTGCCTCCGAGTGCGGACCCTAACTATTCAGAAGATGAAGACTGATGGATGAGCAACTGCACTTGAGCAAACCGCCGGATGCGCATTGCTCGTCTTTTTCTTTGAGGTGACAGATATGGAAATAATGACGAGGGATTTTGGGCAAGTTACTATCAGCGACGAGGGGACTATCCGTTTCGTAAGCCCTATATATGGCTTTGAAAAATACACGGAATATGTCCTGCTTTCCGATACGAATATTGGTGAAAGCTTCATTTGGCTGCAGTCTGTACAGGAACCCGACCTGTGTTTCATACTTGTCGATCCCAGGCTGACTTATCCCCACTATGCACCGAGCCTTTCAGAAGAGGCGAGGCAGGACCTTTCCAGGAAGGGTTTGAATAACCCGGTATACTGGGCGATCGCTGTCATTCCGCAGGAGTTCAGGAAATCGACCATAAACTTGAAAAGTCCGGTTCTTATCGACCCGGACAGTAAAAAGGCGGCACAAGTGATCCTGGATGAGGATTACCCGATCCGCGCACCCCTGATTCCGCAAGAAAAGGGTGAAGGATAATGCTGATATTGACCAGAAAGCTTGGCCAGTCCCTCATTATAGGTGACGGGATCGAAGTCTCGATAGTAGACGTTTCGGGTGACAAGGTAAAAGTCGGCATCAGTGCGCCAAAAGATGTGAAAATACTGCGCAGTGAGCTGGCGGAGACAATGGAAGTAAATAAAATAGCGGCCGAAAGCAGGACCGACCGCAGTGTACTTGAGTTGCTGGCAAACAGGAGTGCGATATTGCAGATCAAGGCAGACAATCATCTGGATGACAGCAAAGAGAAAAAATAACTATACAGATCATTTTTCCCTGGTATAGATCATTCTTCCTCATCAAGTGAGGCAACAAAGCTGCTCAACTCAGAAGGCGATGAGATAATGTCGCATAAATAAGCCTTTACTATGTTGCCGAAATCGAAAACTTCTCTGATTTGGACCGTTATATCACTAAGTTCTGCAGGATTTTCAATGTTCAGGACCATTTTGCTGTCCACTTCCAGAGGATCGATGCAAAGGAGCTTGATTTCCGTTTCGGACATAAAATAAACGGTTGCGTCAACTCTATAATTCGATACGACCGATTTCCTGCGAAACAGCCTGTGCAGCTTTTTTTCCTGTACCGGTTTGAACAAGCTGGCTTTTGATTTTGTATTCGAATAAAACAGCCTGTAGACGCGTTTCATCTTCTCGGAGTCTATGCCGGTAACCCGCAAAAGAGACCGTGAAGACAAATACACCTCACCCCAAAGTCTCTCAAGGCGGTTGTCATCCCGCAGCCAGACGACAGCGATCCTCGTACCCATGGGGTAGAGAGGTATAAAGCCGCTTATGAAGTTCAAACTGTTCGGCTCAGGCGCGATTTCGGCAGAGCCGTATTCGATAACCTGACCCGACTCGTCTTCCAACAGGGCGGGGAACCGGATCATCATCACGTTATCCTTCATTTTGACATGGCTCCTGATATCGAAGAACTGAATTTTACGACATGATCCCGACTTAATAAAAATATACTGACATCATTCTGCATCATTCAACATCATTATAGATGCACTGAAGTTGCTTTTCAAGACTTTTACGCACCCGCTCTTTTCGGACGGCTGCAAAATTTTAAGGGAGCGAGCGACATGTTTGATTTCGACACGCTGCTTGGCTTGATCCGTCAAAGGAACATGCTTTGCATGACTTACGAGGAGAAAATGCAGTCTATGATCACCTGCGACGAAGACGATTTGACTTCCGTGGCGCAGGTGCTGAAGGAGATATCAGGTCAGATCGATGAGGTAAACAGGCAGATAGAGCTCCTGGCAAACGTAGCTCCAGATAGCCGTGATGAGATCATCTCGGCTTCTTTCGGCAGGGGCAGCAGGGAGGACCTGAATGAAGATCTGCGTAAAGTATTTGACGCTGCCTGGGATGGTTTTGCCAGTTTGAACCGTGCGGAAAATTCTTCACTGATAGTTACCGAACGGATCAAGGATCGCCTGCAGGAGATCGAAAAGCAGATCCGAAAGCTCAGTGTTCAGCCGAAAATAATCACATATCTCAACAGCGGAGTTGCGTCCGGGACCGGAGGAGGAAAAATCGACAGCAATATTTGAATATTTCTGTAAAGATTTTTGAAAATCTGACGATATATATAACAGAGACGTAATTTAGCAGATTCGTTTCAAGCTGTGGGAGTTTTCTCTCAGGTTGGAGGTTTACATAGATGCCAAGTATCTATCCTGCAAACTCAACTGCGTCCACGTCACCGGGCGCATATTCAAGCAAAGGCATATCCGGCCTTCAGTCGGGAATCGACACCGAACAGATGGTAAGGGATATGCTGTCCGGCACGCAGGCCAAAATCGACAAAGCCAAACAGGAAAAGCAGCTGCTTGAGTGGAAACAGGAACTTTACAGAAGCGTGATCAAATCACTTTCGGCTTTTCAGACCAAGTTTTTCAGCTTCAGCAATGAGAAGACGAACCTGCTGTCAAGGTCATTCTACAACACGATGACTGCAAAGTCTTCTTCGGCAGCCATATCCGCAATAGCGTCCTCATCAGCGCTGCAAGCTACTATGAAGATCGATTATGTGTCGCAGCTTGCCACCCAGACGAAGATATCTGCAGGCAGTCGTGCAACGGGCGCTCTTGAAGGGACGTTCAGCATCGATGCTTTGTCTGATCTCATGAATGAAAGAAAACTTCGGATATCCGTAGGAGAAACCGAAGCTGAGATAGTTATAAGAGGAAACACAGAGGCCTCGATCATTGCAAACCTCAACTCGGAGCTGAATGATGCGTTCGGAGAAGGAGTCATATCCGCAACGGTCGTTGAAGGCACACTGGTGCTGAAAGCGGCTGATGAAGAGCAGACAATAAAAATTCTCGAAGGTTCGAACCAGACCGCTCTGGCCATACTGGGATTGAAGGAAGGCACTGAGGCGAAAGGCGAGGTAAGCAGTACCCTTGATGTTTCGCAGGCAAGCAGCCAGCTGACCGTGACCCTTGACGGGATTTCAAAGACCATCGGTCTGAATACCGAAGCTGAGGATGTGTCTGAATTTGTGGCAAGCCTGCAGGATTCGCTGACCAGGGCCTTCGGAAATGCGGTAAGAGTGACCGAAAGCAACGGGATCCTGCGATTTACGCCGATGAAGACGACTTACGATAAAAACGGAAATCCCGTTGTTTCTGAAGATCAAACAAGGCAGATAGTCCTTTCCGGCAGCAAAGCGGTCATGGACGTGCTGGGCATGCAAAGCGGCAAGTCCAACAAGATATCTTCCGGAATGAAACTTGGTGACATCAATTTCGCAAGGCAGCTCAC
>JAAYMG010000015.1 GCA_012521525.1 Clostridiales bacterium
AGTGTTCATAGCGAAAGCATTTCCCGTTCCGCCCAGACCCAAACCGCCAGAAACAAGCGAAAACTACAAGATATCTAGATAACATTTGACAGAGAAAAAGTGTTTCACTTTAACTTGCAATTTGCGGATTTTTAAAATAATCGAAAAAAAGTTGATACTGTGTGTCTTTTTGTGATATTATATAATGTGGTGAACGGCTCGACGCGATCCGCATGGCACGTCGATCTTCAAAAAAATTTCATGCGGAGAATTGGTGGAGACTTTGGAACAGCTGAATGTAATAATTGAGGGTTCCGCAAGGCATGTGCACGTGACCAGGGAACACCTTAAGATATTGTTTGGAGAAGACGCACAGCTTCACAACAAACGTGAACTGAGCCAGCCCGGACAGTACCTTACGGAGGAAAAGGTGAGGATCGAGGGCCCGCGCGGAGGGATCGACAAGGTTTCGATACTCGGTCCCGAGCGTTCGCAGACGCAGGTCGAGGTATCTTTCACCGATGCCAGGGTTTTGGGACTGAATCCTCCGGTGCGCGAAAGCGGTGATTTGAAGGGATCCGCTCCTATCAGGATCGTCGGACCAGCAGGTTATATCGACCTGGAAGAGGGCTGTATAGTTGCCAAAAGGCATATACATATAACGCCCGAAGACGCTGAGCGTTATGGTCTTAGTGACAAGGAAATCGTCCAGGTACGAGTGGAGGGAGAAAGGGCCCTTACTTTTGACGAAGTAGTTGTACGCGTCTCCGAGAAGTTCAGGACCCGCATGCATATCGACTTCGACGAAATGAATGCCGGACAGATATGCCCCGAACAGACAGGACTCGTTATAAAAAAGAAATAAGCAATAAACAGGCGTTTGGAGGGCATATATGTCTCCCGGGCGCCTGATATTTTTGATTTCCTTTTTGACATCCCGATTTGAAACATTGGGCAGTTGGAGGGGGAAGATGTATGAGGATCCTGCTTGCAGTACCCGAAGCGTCCCCATTCATAAAGACATGCGGTCTTGCCGACTTTGCGGGTAAACTTTCCTTACATATACGAAGGACCGGTCATGACATACGGGTCATTCTCCCCCTGTATCAGGATATTGCCGCGCAGTGGCGAAGAGGGATGAAGAAAATAATAAGCAAATCAATATCGCTCTCATGGCGCCAGGTGTACTGCGGTATCTATGAGTTCCAACTAAACGACGTAATATATTACTTCGTCGAAAACGAGTACTATTTCAATCGTAGAGGTTTATACGGGTACAGGGATGACGCGGAGCGGTTTGCGTTTTTTTCCAGAGCCGTAACGGAATTTGCTGTCAGACATGACTGGCAGCCCGACATAGTTCATGCGAATGACTGGCAGACTGCACTCATCCCGGTTTATCTGGCGGAAAGGAAAAACAGAGATCCGCATCATCCGCCGGTCAGATGCATTTTTACCGTACACAATGTCGACGTCCAGGGCAGGTTCTCACGAAATCTCCTGGAAGATGTTTTCGGGCTGCATCCGGTCTGGTATGACAACGGCACACTCGAATTCATGGAGCATCTGTCACTGATGAAGGGCGCGCTGCTCACTTCCGATCACAGCACAACAACAAGCCCGACATATGCGGAAGAGCTGGCATATCCGTTTTTCTCAAAGGGGCTGGAAGAGACATTCCGGTCCGTTTCCGGGCGGTTTACAGGTATAATGAACGGCATCGATACTTCGCGATACGATCCCGCATCCGATCCCGCAGTAAGGTATCCATATACTTATATGACCGTTAATGAACGCAGGAAAAATAAGCTTTACTTGCAGCGCATGTTAAGGCTAAAAGAAGATCCTGACATTCCTATAGTTGCATTTGTCGGGAAGCTTATTGATGAGAACGGGGCAGGCCTGATGTTATCCGCATTCGACAGGATGATGGAGCTGGATGCCCAGTACATGATCTGCGGGAAGGGTGACTTTGAATACGAACGCTTCTTCAGGTCGGCAATGGAAAGAAACAAAGGAAGGGTGTTTTTTTCGGACAACCTGGATGATAGCCTTACAAGGTTGATATATGCCGGAGCGGACATTTTCCTGCGGCCGTCACTGAAGGAACCTTGCGGACACAGGCACATGGCGGCGATGAGGTATGGAATGGTGCCTGTCGTCAGGGATACCGGAGGCCTGAGGGATGCCGTTGCAGCGAACGGAGGAGACAAGCGCGGATTCCTGTTTTCTGACTTTACTGCTGACCATATGGCCGGGTCTCTCAGGGAGAGTATCGCTTTGTATAAGGGAAATCCCGATGTATGGACGGACATGGTCAGGAGGAACATGCAGATCGATTTTGGCTGGGAGAAAACAGCGGAAAGCTACATTGACCTATACAGTAAAGTATGCAGGGAAATCGATTTGGAAAGGGTCAAATGACCATATGATCCATACGACACTATAAATCGACTGGAATATGATTTGCCGCCATCATATCAACTGACGGTTAAAAAGAGGCCTGCCGTTATCCCGGACAGTTTTTTCGCGCAAGGGATCTCATCGACAGGCTGTTTTACATTTTGCTGTATTGTTATGGGTAATTATCATGCAAGGACGATGCCCAAAGTAAGTATTCCGACATTGTCGGCGTATATTTCGTCGAACTGGCTCAGCGGCAGCGGGCTGACACCGATGCCGGCTTCGATCGTATAACCGGGCTTGTTGAAAGTCTGGATGAACCAGTCCTTATATCCTGCGTAACCCGAATAAGCGGGCGTTTCCTCATAGGGATAACCGCTCACTTCGCTGAATCGTCTGGCGATTTCCAAAGACCTTGGCGGCAGATAATCAAGATATCTCCAATAGATAACCTTGCCCTGGGTATGGTAAGACAATGTGAGCGCGAACTTGCGGGCCAGTGTAAAGTTGTACAACGCAAGGCTTTCGGGTTCGGTGAGAGGCCCCGTCCCGACGAAGTCGCGCGGCCCCGGCCGGTTGAAACCCTGAGCGTACTTTTGCTCACGGGCGATCTCCCAACCCGCCGGATATTGGAGGTTCAAATCGACACCCTGGATGTTCGCCTTCCATCCCGAAGGGAACGGGATCGACGGATAATTTCGGGCAAGGGAGCGGGCCGTTTCGTATGCGGGGCTGCCGGAAGATATCGCTCCGGTGACCAGATCGACTCCATCGGGGTTGACCATGGGGACTACATAAAGCTTTGCTTTGCTGTAAAGTTCGGATGCTCTTGTGTTGAATATGGTCCCGTTGATAGCGTATGCCTCCGCGTATTCCTCAAGGAATTTCAACAGGAGAGGCGTAGTGATCCATTCGTTGGCATGGTGCGAGGCGTTATAGAACACTTCAGTTTGGCCGTTGCCTATCGCGAGGTAGTGCAGCGGCCGTCCCAGCACACTGCTGCCCACGCTGCCCGTTTCGAAGAAGGGATAGCGCATTCGTAGGCCTTCAACGACCAAAGACAGAAGGGTCGAAGTGTATGATATGTTCGTGGGTACCACTTCGAATCCAAGCGGTATGACCAGCGTCTGGCCAATCTGCAGCTGCTGCGGGTCGGCCCATGGATTGGCGGTCGCGATCGCGTTTACCGATGTATTGAATCTGTTTGAAAGATCCCAGAAAGTATCCCCGGCGACTATCGTATGCCGGACATATCCTACAAGATATGGACGTATCCTGGCCCATATGAGAGGCCCCGCGACCCCGTCAGGTATAAGCCCGTAGTCGCGCTGATATCTGATGAGTGCTGCCTGTGTCAGCGGACCGAAGACACCGTCAATGCCGCCGGGATTGTAACCTGCTCTCGTCAAAGCCAACTGCAGCAGCTCAACGCTTGGCCCGCGGCTGCCTAAGCGTATGGTTTCCAAATTATCCCCCGTTTCTCCGGCGTCGAGTTCCAAGAGCAGCGCCAACCCGCACCCTGCGCCGGACAGGTGCGGTACGTCAGGATACATATCAAATGGCACTGTCTTATACAATTATATGCCGCGACTGTCGATAAAGTACGGTCTCCCGACAGGCGAAAAATTTTTAACATTATTTCCTCAAAAAGGCGGAACAAGTCGGGGATATTTCCATCTAAACAGTATGGGTTTCAATCAGGTGAAAGCGAAGCAACTTGATATATGTAACTGTTTTTATTCTTTGTTACTTTATTGTCATTTGATTTTGAATGACGGTAAAGCTATAATTGGAAACAGTTAGCAATACAGACAGGAGGTCATTACATGGCAGAAAACGCAACACCCGAAAGGAAGGAAACTCTTGTCAAGGAAGCCGGTCAGGACTCCACCGATAAGGAAACATTTCGAAAGCTGGCCGAGGAGAAGCGGAAAGCAGCCGCCAGGAAACGCCGCCGCAAGAAGATCGTTAAGTGGAGCATATTGTCGGTTGTGTTGTTGGCAATTGCCGCGGGTATTACTTATTGGGTTTACAATCTGTTTTTTGTTGAAGAAGTGATACCTGATATGACGGCATTTTCATATCGTGGCCCGTTTCAGTCTGCAGTGTCGGGCTATGGCCAGGTCAAGGCAAACAAGACCGAGGCAGTGACTGTAATGGCCAAGGGAGAACTTCTGGAATTGCTCGTGCAAGAAGGATCCTACGTAATGGAGGGAGACCTCCTGTACAGGGTCGACGATTCGGAGGTCCGCCAGGCGATCCTCGTCAAACAGGACGAGCTTGCTGAGATCCAGGCAAGCCTGGATGCCATATATGAAAAAATCGCGAAACTTGATGTGTATGCGCCTTTTGGCGGCAAACTCCTGGACGTTAAGGTAAGTATGGGCGACGTTGTAGGAGAGGGAACGGAGCTTGCCACACTGGTCGACGACTCCAGGATGCGTCTGAGGCTTTATTTCAGCTATGGTTATGAGGACGAGATCAGGGTAGGCCAAAAGGCCCGGGTCTCGATACCCGCGACCATGTCCGTCGTGGAGGGATCAGTGGACAAAATCGAGAAGGTCCGCAGGGTCACCCA